>NZ_MEEL01000042.1:0-29919 GCF_001724435.1 Microbacterium sp. SCN 69-37 | reverse complement strand
CGCTGTCGCACTCGCCAACGAAGAAGTAGGAACGATTGTCTGGTTCGCGGTCAGGACCCACGCCGACACCTTCTGGATCTTCGATGCATTCCCCGACGAGGCCGCTCGCGACGCCCACGCCAACGGCGCCATCGTCGCAGCTCTGATGGCCAACCAGCACCTCCTCGGCGCAGCACCCGAGATCCTGGCGGCCGACGTCCTCGCGTCCAAGCTCCCGTAGTCCGCCAACGCACGAGACGATCGCGCCCCGCCGAGCGGTCGCCAGGTCGCGACGCAATGCCATGCTGCGTTGCCCAGCGCTCGGCCGGCGAGGGGGTCCGTCGCAGAGCAGAGCGACGTCGGTGTCGGGCAGAGCAGTGAGGCCAGTGCATCGCGCGACCACCAGAACCCGAACCGCCCCTGACCTGCGTTTCCGCAGGTCAGGGGCTGTTCGCCGGAGCCGCCTGTCGGAATCGAACCGACGACCTCATCACGTCGACTTTGCGTCTATCGCTTGATGCGCCCACTGGGCGAACGAGCCGCTGACCTTCGCAAACGCCGAGCGTGGGGGACGCCGCCATCCGGTGGTGGCCGGGCAGCCCCTGGTGGGGACGTTCGGTGTTGTAGATCCGGTCGAACTCGTCGACGTGCGCCTGCATTTGCGCGAGTGTCGCCGCGACGGGCTGCTTGTCGAGGTATCGGAACAGGGGCTGGTGGAAGCGTTCGTTCTTGCCTTGCGTGGTCGGCTTGTAGGGCTTCCCAGTGATCGGCTTCACCCCGAGCCGGGTGACGTAGTCGACGAGTTGTCCGACGATCCCGCGCCGTGACGGGTTCAATGCGACACCGTTATCGGTGAGCAGGCGTTGCGGGACGCCGTGCGCGGCGATGCCTTTCGCGACGACGTGCACGCCGAAGTCTCGCCGGCGGCGACGTGGGACGCCACCGCGAGGCGGGAGTGGTCATCGCTGAGCTGGAAGATCACGCATTTGCGGCCGCCGGCGAGGACATACTCGGTCGCGTCCAACTGCCAGCACGCGTTCGGCGCCGGGTAGACGAACCGGCGATACGCAGCGCGCGGCTTCTTCTTCGCTCAGCACGCGCGACGCCGGCCCGGCGGAAGATCCGCGCCACCGACGCCGTCGACGGCACCGGGTCCATCCTCAGCGTGCGCATCTTGTCGTGCACGCTGATCGGACCGTGATCCAGCCCGGACTGCTCCAACGCGGCCCGCACACCGATCGCCTGCCGTTTGACCTCGTCGGTCAGCATCGACGGGCTCGACTTCGGACGGCGTGACTTCGGCTCGAGCGCCGCTGCCGGCCCTTCTTCGATGGCTCGCTTGCGGATCGCGTAAAACGTCTTGCGGGAGATGTCGCGCTCGGCGCAGAACGTACTCACCGCCCCGCGCGGGGCATCATCGGGCCACTGCGTGATGGCGAGGCGAACACGAGAATCAACGGGCTCGGACGGGGTCACTCACCCCATCACACCGGCCGAAGTGACACCACCAAGACCGCCGGAAGTGTCACGGATGTCCTCATGCAGAACCGTCACCGATGTCCTGCGAGATGACAGGACAAAGCTCCCGATAGGAACGAAAGTCAGGCCGATTCACTCGGTCAAACGCGTCGAACGTGCCACCGATGCACCAGTTCCCCTCGTCGGCTTCCGTGGGCGCAGCACGACGCCCGCGGGCGCTGGGGGAGCGCACGCGGGCGTCGCGGAGAGGATCCACCTACTCGCTTGGGGTGCCGCAGGGTGTCCAGAGGAAACGCCGGTGGTGGGGGGTCGGCGCGCGGCGGAGAGTCGGCGGATCCGCGAATCAGCCTTCGGCGGAGAAGCCCATGGGCTCGCCGCCGAGGCCGGCCTGGGCGTCCGAGTCCGCGCCGGGGACGCGCATCTCGAACGTCGAGTCGACGACGGTGTAGTCGAAGTAGCCCATCCGGGCGATCGGGCGCACCTTGGCGATGTCGACGCGTCCGTCGGGGGTCAGGGAGTTCTCGTCCATGTGGATGCGTTCGACCGTCGCATAGACGACGTCGATCGTGCCCACCGTCGAGTTGCCCTTGAGGCGGTGCGTCGAGAGGTACTTGCACTCGAAGTGGAAGGGGCTCTCGGCGACCATGGGTGCTGCCGACAGATCGGCGGCGCGGCGGGTGACGCCGGCGTGGTCGAATTCGCTGACCTCCGGCGGCAGCGCCATCGCGCTGATGTTGACGGCGTCGCGCAGCGCCCAGGTAGCCATGTTCCAGACGAACCAGCCGGTCTCCTCGGCATTGATGACGGTGTCCTTGCGACGTCCGTCGGGGTACTGGTTCGCCGCGAACATCACCATCGGGGGGTCGAAAGTGAGGTTCTGCCACTGGCTGTAGGGGGCCAGGTTCTCCACGCCCTCGCTGCTGACGCTCGAGAGCCAGCCGATCGGACGCGGGACGGTCAGTCCCTTAAAGGGTGAATGCGGGGTGGGGCTCTTCTCGCGAGCCGGATCGAACTTCATGGTGCGGCGCTTTCTGATGGGGAGGGGTCGGCTCAGCGGGTGCGTGTCGCGAGCGAGCCGCGGCGGGCCGGGTTGAACCAGTAGAAGATGAAGCCGGAGACGACGAGGCCGATGATCCACGCGACTTCCGCGCCGCCGAACAGGTTGGCGATCGGGCCCACGTACAGGGAGCTGTTCATGAACGGGATCTGCACGAGGATGCCGGCGAAGTACGCGATGAACGCGAGACCGTTGACCTTGCCGTAGGGGCCGTTCGGATCAAACAGCGCCGCGATGTCGTACTCCTTGTGGCGGATCAGGTAGAAGTCGACGAGGTTGATCGCCGACCACGGCGTGATGAAGTACAGCAGGAACAGCAGAAAGTTCGTGAAGTTCCCGAGGAAGTTGTCGGTCGCGAGCGCCGCGATCGCGTAGGCGATCGCCGAGATGATCACGACGTACACGGCGCGGGAGCGCGCGGTCACGACGTCCTTCCGGCCGAGGGCCGTCACGATCGTCGCGAGCGACATGAACCCGCCATACGAGCTCAGCGTGTTGCCGACGAGCTTGCCGATGACGACCGTGATCGACACGATCCAGCCAAACCCGCCGAGGAGGCCGGCCAGATACAGCACCTGATTGTCGGAGAACGCGGCGCCGCCCACCGCGGCGGCCAGCGCTCCGATGCTCATCGCGAGGGAGGCGCCGAGGACGCTCCCGAGGAAGGTCCACCCGATCGTGGCGCGCTGCGGCGTCGACTCTGGCAGGTAGCGGCTGTAGTCGGCGATGTAGGGGCCGAAGGTGAGTTGCCACGACGCCGAGAGCGAGATGCCGAGGATGAACGGCGCGAGCGCGAACTCCCCGCTGCCGATCGTAGCGGCGGCGTGCGGAGCGGCGAGGATGACGAACAGCAGCACGATGAACACGACACCGCTCAGGACCGTCGCGAAGTGCGAGACCCGGTGGATCCAGCGGTATCCGATGATCGCGAGCACGGTGGAGAAGACGGCGAAGATGGCGGCGCCCACCTTCGGGTCGACGTTCAGGAGCGATCCGAGCGCCTGCCCGCCGAGCACGAGACCGGTCGCATAGAAGCCCAGGTAGATGAACAGGGCGAGCACCAGCGGCAGGATCGCGCCATAGTAACCGAACTGCGCACGGCTCTGGATCATCTGCGGCACTCCCAGCTTGGGACCCTGCGCGGAGTGCAGCGCCGTCACCCAACCGCCGAGCACGTTGCCGATGATGATCGCCGGGATAGACCACAGCGGCGAGTTGCCGAGGATCACGAACAGGGCGCCCGTCACGAGGGCCGTGATGGACGTGTTCGCGGCGAACCATACGAAGAAGAGCGACCCCGGCCTCCCGTGGCGCTCTGTCGGGGGGATCCAGTCGATGGTGCGATGCTCGATGGCCTCACCCGCGTGCAACTGCGCGTCGGTCGACATGTCTTTCCTCCTCAAATCGGCGGCTCAGGGTGAGCCGCGTGGGCGCTACATTACCGATATACCGGTCGTATGCCAGAGGGTTGTTGTTACGGCCCTGTAAAATGTGGAATCCGCCCGGGGCGAGCGAAGGATGGTGACCGTGGCACAGAAAAGTCTCGCCGATCAGGCGTACGACGCCATCGAGGACATGATCACTTCGCAGCAGATCACGTCGGCGACCCTCGTGTCCGAGGCGTCGCTCATGGAAGCCACCGGCCTCGGTCGCACCCCGGTCCGCGAGGCGCTGCAGCGCCTCGCCCGCGACCGCGTCGTGCAGATCCACCCGAACCGCGGCGTGTTCGTCCCGGAGATCACGGTCGAGTCGCAGCTGCGGCTGCTCGAGATCCGTCGCCCCCTCGAGGCCCTCGCCGTCGAACTCGCGTGCGTCCGCGCGAAGAAGGCCGAGCGTGACGCGATGGGGAAGATGCTCGCCTACCTGCAGGCGGCCGAATTCACGCTCGAGGGCTACGCCGATTCGGTGAAGCAGACGCATCAGCTCATTTCGAAGGCGACCCACAACGAGTTCCTCGTCGACGCGATGACGCCGCTGCAGACCCTCTCGCGCCGCTTCTGGCTCGTCAACATCGACGACGAGCAGGATGAGATCGCCGCAGGCGCCCGTGCGCACGCAGAGATCCTCACGTCGATCATCGAGCGCGACGCGGTCCGCGCGGTGGCGGCGTCCTTCGCCCTCAACGACTACCTCGTGCGCCACGCGCATCGCACCGTCGGCATCCCGCAGTCGGCCTGAGCGCCCGCTACCGCGCGGGGGCGGCGCCGCTGAGCCGGCGGCCGAGCTCGCTCGCGAACCGCTCGATGCGGTGCGCGAGGTCGGGCCAGGATTCTTCCGGCACGTTGCCATGCGGGAAGGTGACCGCCAGGCTCGCCGCGGGCCAGCCGTTGCGGTCGCGGATCGCGACGGCGACCGACGCGAACCCGTCGCTGACCTCGCCGCTCTCGGCGGCGAAGCCCGCCCTGGTGACCTCGCCGAGGCTGCGCCGCAGGTGCGGCAGGTCCCGGAACGGGCGCGCGCTGCGGCGGTAGACGGGATCCTCCACGTAGAGGGCCCGCAGCTGTGTCGCGGGCAGGCACGCGAGCAGCGACCTGCCCGTCGCGGTCTGGTGGGCGGGAAGGCGCACGCCGACGTCGGTGATGAGCACCGGCCGGTGCGGCGCCCGCTGCTCGAGCAGATAGATGACGTCGGTGCCATCGAGCACCCCGAGATGCGCCGTCTCGCCGACGTGGTCCACGAGGGCGGCGAGGATCGGGGCCCCCAGGCGCGACAGGGGCGCCTGCCGGCTGAACCCGGAACTCAGCTCGTAGGCCGCGTAGCCGAGGCCATAGCGGCGGTCCTCGGGGTAGTGGATGGCATAGCCGTGATCGACCAGGGCGGTGAGGATGCGGTAGCACGCGGAGCGAGGAATGCCGAGGTCGCGGGCGACGGCCGAAGCGGGCACGGGCCCCCGCTGCGCGCCGAGATGGCTGAGCACGCGCAGCGCCTGTCGGGCGGCGGGCACGGCGGGCGGCGGACTCTGTCCCATATATGAGACGATAACCCCACGGCATCCCCACATGAAGCGGCGCGAAGCGGGTTCACTGTCTGCATGACGACTTCCGGATCCGAGACCCGCACCATCCGCGCCGCCCGAGGCAACCGGCTCACCGCGAAGAGCTGGCAGACCGAGGGCCCGCTGCGGATGCTCATGAACAACCTCGATCCCGAGGTCGCGGAGCGCCCCGAGGATCTCGTCGTCTACGGTGGCACCGGACGTGCCGCGCGCAGCTGGGAGGCGTACGACGCGATCGTCCGCACTCTCGAGACGCTCGAGTCGGACGAGACGCTGCTCGTGCAGTCCGGCAAGCCCGTCGGCGTCTTCCGTACCCACGAGTGGGCGCCGCGCGTACTCATCGCCAATTCGAACCTCGTCGGAGACTGGGCCACGTGGCCAGAGTTCCGCCGCCTCGAGGCCCTCGGCCTCACGATGTACGGGCAGATGACGGCCGGGTCGTGGATCTACATCGGGACGCAGGGCATCTTGCAGGGCACGTACGAGACGTTCGCCGCGGTCGCGACGAAGCGCTTCGGTGGGACGCTCGCCGGCACCCTGACCCTCACCGGCGGCGCCGGCGGCATGGGCGGCGCGCAGCCGCTCGCCGTCACCCTCAACGAGGGCGCCGTCCTCATCGTCGACGTCGACCCCGGCCGCCTGCGCCGCCGCGTCGAGCACGGCTACCTCGACGAGATGACCGACGACCTCGACGACGCGATCGAGCGCGTGCTCGCCGCCAAGGCCGAGCGGCGCCCGCTGTCGGTCGGCCTCGTCGGCAACGCCGCGACCATCTTCCCGGAGATCCTCGCGCGCGGCGTCGCCGTCGATATCGTCACCGACCAGACCAGCGCGCACGACCCGCTCAGCTACCTGCCCGTCGAGGTCTCCCTCGAGGACTGGCAGCGCGCTGCCGCCGACGACCCGGAGGAGTTCACTCGCCTGTCGCGCGCCTCGATGGCCGCCCATGTGAAGGCGATGGTCGAGTTCCAGGATGCCGGCGCCGAGGTGTTCGACTACGGCAACTCCATCCGCCGTGAGGCCGAGCTTGGCGGCTACGACCGCGCGTTCGCCTTCCCCGGCTTCGTCCCGGCCTACATCCGGCCTCTCTTCGCGGAGGGCCTCGGCCCCTTCCGCTGGGCGGCGCTCTCGGGTGACCCGGCCGACATCGCCGCGACCGACAAGGCCATCCTCGAGCTCTTCCCGAACGACGAGAAGCTCCGCCGCTGGATCACCGCCGCCGGCGAGAAGGTGCACTTCGAGGGTCTCCCCGCACGCATCTGCTGGCTCGGCTACAAGGAGCGCCACCTCGCCGGCCTGAAGTTCAACGAGATGGTCGCCTCCGGCGAGCTGTCCGCCCCCGTCGCGATCGGCCGCGACCACCTCGACTCCGGCTCGGTCGCCTCGCCGTACCGCGAGACCGAGGCGATGGCGGACGGCTCGGATGCCATCGCCGACTGGCCCCTGCTGAACGCCCTCCTCAACACCGCGAGCGGCGCGACCTGGGTGTCCCTCCACCACGGCGGCGGCGTCGGCATCGGCCGCAGCATCCACGCCGGCCAGGTCGTGGTCGCCGACGGCACACCGCTGGCGGCGGAGAAGATCGAGCGCGTGCTCACCAACGACCCCGGCACGGGCGTCATGCGGCACGTCGACGCGGGCTACGAGCGCGCCGCCGAAGTGGCCCGTGAGCGCGGCCTGCGCGTGCCGATGTGGGAGCAGGGATGACCTCGAGCCTGGTGACGGGCGGCCGGTTGACGGGGCTGCACGAGCTCACCGGCATCGGCGTCGATCCCGTGCGCGGCGGATACTCGCGCCACCTCTGGCAGGAGCCCGACCTGCAGATGCGCGCCTGGTTCGTCCAGCGTGCCGAGGCGCTGGGGCTCTCCGTCGAGCACGACCGCAATGGCAACATCTGGGCGTGGCTCGGTGAACCCGGACCCGACGCGGTCGTCACCGGCAGCCACCTCGACAGTGTGCCCGGCGGCGGCGAGTTCGACGGGCCACTCGGCATCGTCGTCGCACTCGATGCCGTCGCGCGACTGCAGGCCGCCGGCAGTCGGCTCACCCGTCCGCTGGCCGTCGTCGCGTTCGCGGAGGAGGAGGGCTCCAGGTTCGGCATCGCGTGCATGGGCTCTCGGCTGATGACCGGCGAGCTCGCCCCCGACCGGGCGCGGGCGCTCCGCGACGAAGACGGCGTGAGCTTCGCCGAGGCGGCCGAGCGCGTCGGATTCGACGCGCGGCAGATCGGGCGCGACGATGAGGCGCTCGGCCGCATCGGCGTCTTCGTCGAGGTGCACGTCGAGCAGGGGCGCGGGCTCATCGAGCTGGGTAGCCCGGTCGCCGTCGCGAGCTCGATCTTCGCGCACGGGCGATGGATGCTGACCTTCCGTGGGCAGGGGAACCATGCTGGCGCGACCGCGATGGGCGACCGCGACGACCCGATGGTCGCCGCAGCCCGCGCCGTGCTCGAGATCGAGCAGGCGGCGCTCGCCGCGGGCGACGCGCGTGCGACCGTGGGCCGCGTGAGCGCGGTGCCGGGCGGGACGAACGTCATCGCGTCGCGCGTGGAGCTGAGCCTCGACGCGCGCGCCGAGGAGGACGCCGACGTGCGCGACCTCGTTGCCGACATCGCGCGCCGTGTCGGGGCATCCGAGTTCGCCGAGCAGTCGTGGAGCGGCGCCGTCCGCTTCGATGGGAGCGTGCGCGACCGGCTGCGCATGGCGCTGGGTGACGTGCCGGTGCTGCCGACGGGCGCCGGGCACGACGCCGGGGTCCTCGCCGGCACGGTGCCGACGGCGATGGTCTTCGTCCGCAACCCCACCGGCATCTCGCACGCCCCCGCCGAGTTCGCGGAGGCCGAGGACTGCCTCGTCGGCATCGACGCGCTCGTCACGGTGCTGGAGGAGCTGCAGTGAACATCTGGTGCGACCGGGTCGTCGACGCCGACGGCGTCCGCGAGCGCGTCCGGTTCACCCACGCCGGCGGCCTCGTCGCCGCGGTCGAGACGGACGTCGCTCCGCGCGGCGACGACGTCGTCCTCGGTACCGTGATTCCCGGGGTCGCGAACGCGCACTCGCACGCCTTCCACCGCGTGCTGCGCGGCCGCACCCACGCGCACGGCGGCGACTTCTGGCGCTGGCGCGAGAGCATGTACGCAGCGGCGGCACGGCTCGATCCCGAGAGCTACTTCGAGCTCGCGCGCGCCGTCTTCGCCGAGATGGTCACCTCCGGCTACACCGCCGTCGGGGAGTTCCACTACGTGCACCACCGGCAAGACGGCACCCCTTATCCTCACGAGATGGAGCGGGCGGTTGCCGCCGCCGCCGAGAGCGTCGGCATCCGGCTCACCCTCCTCGACACCGCCTACCTCACCGGCGGCATCGACCGTCCGCTCGCGCCGAAGCAGGAGCGCTTCAGCGACGAGTCCGCAGGCGCCTACCTCGATCGCTGGCATGAGCTGCGCGACCGCGTCGGCCACGGCGCCCGGCTCGGGGCCGCGGTCCACTCGGTGCGGGCGGTGCCGCGCGACGCGATCGCGCAGATCGCCGCCGGGCTCACCGCCGATGTGCCCCTCCACGTCCATCTGTCGGAGCAGCCGCAGGAGAACGCCGACTGCGTCGCCGCGTATGGTCTCACGCCCACCGAGCTGCTGAGCGAGGCCGGCGTGCTGTCGGCACGCGCCACCGCCGTGCACGCCACCCACCTCACCGGCGGCGACATCGCGCTGCTCGGAGAGGCCGGGGCATCCATCGTCATGTGCCCCACCACCGAAGCCGACCTCGGCGACGGGATCGGGCCGGCGCGCGAGCTGCTGAGTGCCGGCGCGCGCCTCGCCGTCGGGTCGGATCAGAACGCCGTCGTCGACCCGTTCCTCGAGACCCGGGGCCTCGAGATGCACGAGCGGCTCGCGCACGGAGCGCGCGGCCGGTTCGCCCCCGCCGAGATCCTGCGTGCGGCCACCGACGACGGTTACCGGTCGCTCGGCTGGCAGGTCGCGCCGCTGCAGCCCGGCGGGCCGTGCGACCTGGTCGAGATCGACGCCGCGTCGGCGCGCACGCTCGGGTCGCACCCGACCGAGCTCATGCTCACCGCGACCGCTGCCGACGCACGTCGCGTCATCGTCGGCGGGCACACCGTCGCCTCGCGCGGGCGCCTCGCCGACGGCACCAGCCCCGCCCAGCTGCTGCACGACGCACTCCGGAGGTTCCCATGAGCGAGCTCATCACCGGCATCGGCGAGCTGACCACCCACACCGGCGAGTACGGGCGCCTCACGGATGCCGCCGTCGTGATCGACGGCGGTCGCATCGCGTGGGTCGGATCCGCGGCATCCGCCCCAGCGGCCGACACCCGCACCGACGCCGGCGGCCGCGCCGTGCTTCCCGGGTGGGTCGACACGCACACCCACATCGTCTTCGCCGGCGACCGTGGGGCGGAGTTCGAGGCCCGGATGGCGGGCGCTCCGTACGTCGCGGGCGGCATCACCTCCACCGTCGACGCGACCCGCGCCGCGACGGCGGATGAGCTGTTCGCGCGCGCCGACTCACTGCGACGTGAGGCGGAGCGGCAGGGCACGACCTACCTCGAGACGAAGACCGGATACGGTCTCGACGTCGAGGCCGAGGTCATGAGCGCGCGCATCGGCGCGCAGGTCGCCGACACCGTCACCTACCTGGGCGCGCACATCGTCCCGGCGGGCGTCGACCGCCGCGACTACATCGACCTCGTCACGGGGCCGATGCTCGCCGCCGTCCGCCCCTACGTCGACGCGATCGACGTCTTCTGCGAGACCGGCGCGTTCACGGTCGACGAGTCGCGGGAGATCCTGCGCGCGGGCGCCGCCGCGGGACTCGCGCTGCGCGTGCACGGCAACCAGCTCGGCCGCAGCGGCGGCGTCGCGCTCGCCGTCGAGCTGGACGCCGCGAGCGTCGACCACTGCAACCACCTCGACGCCGCCGACATCGACGCTCTCGCCGGCTCCGACACCGTTGCGACGTTCCTGCCGGTGTGCGACCTGTCGACACGCGAGCCGTTCGGACCCGCCCGGCAACTCCTCGACGCCGGGGGCCGGATCGCGCTCGCCACCAACTGCAACCCCGGCACGTCGTTCACGACCTCGATGGCACTGTGCGTCGCGACGGCCGTACTGCAGATGCACCTCACGATCGAGGAGGCCGTGTTCGCCGCAACCCGGGGCGCCGCGCGCGTGGTCGGCCGAGTCGAAGGCAGCGACGCCGTCGGCGTCATCGCCCCCGGTTCTCGCGCCGACCTGCAGATGCTCGACGCGCCCTCGATCGCCCACCTCGCCTACCGCCCCGGCGTGCCGCTGACCGCGGCCGTGTGGCGCGGCGGGCGCGCCGTGGTCCCGGCGCCGTGATCCTGCGACGCCAGCGCGATCGCACGCCCGTCGCCTGGCGCAACGGCGCGGGCGTCACCGAGGAGGTCGCCGCCGCGCGAACCGGCCGTATCGGCGACGGGGAGGGAGATCGCATCGCCTGGCGGGTGAGCATCGCAACCGTCGACAAGGCCGCGCCCTTCTCACGATTCGATGGCATCGACCGACTGCTGATGCCGCTCACGCCCGCCGGCATCCACCTCCGCCTGTCCGGAGCGGCGCGCGACGTCTCGCAGTTCGACGTCGTCGCCTTCCCGGGTGAGGCTGACGTCGCCTCGATCGAGGATGCGCCGGGAGCGCGGGACCTCAACCTCATGGTCGACCGCGCGTTCGGCGGCGGTCAGCTGGTGCGGAGCTACGTCACCGGCGCCCGCACGCTGCGCCGTCGCGCCGGCCAGGAGGTGGTCGTCGTCGTCGCGCTGTGCCCGACACTGCGATACCGCGGCGAGCAGCTCGAGGAGGGCGACGCGATCGTGGTCGACGACGACCGGACCGTCATCCTCAGCGGCTACGGATCTGTCGCCGAGGCGACGGTCGTTCGGGCCACGGGGTAGTCGCGGAAACGGCAACCCCTTTTTCGTGGCGCGTCACGGTGTCACCTCCCCGTGCAGCAGCCCCGCCCGCTCAGGTGAGGGTGTCGCTGACTCTACGGGTCTGCGTGTAGGTTGCGTGCGGGTAGAGCGCGACGGCAGGGAGCTCTTTCAGCCGATCGGGGGGCGATTCGGTGACGACAGCGAGGGCGGGTTGGATGCCTGCGGCGATCTGGAGGGTGAACTCCCGCAGGTGCCCTTCGTCAAGCCCGGCGTCGGCTTCGAGTCGTCTGATGCTGTCGGAGTTGAAAGTGCCGAGGGTGTTCGCGCCGTCGACGGCGAAGGCGAGCTCGACGTTGTCGAACACTGCAGGGTCATGCGCGAGGACTTGCTCTCGCTGCGTGAACGGGAGTGAGCTGGCGTCGGCCGCGCTGAGGTTCCGGTCGAAGACGGTGAAGATGTCGCGGTAGCCGGGGCCGCCATCGGACTCGTACTTCTGAACTTGCGAGGTCCCGGTGGCTTGCGCGAGGTCTTCCTGGTGGAGTCGGCCGACGGTGCCGTCGTCGTCGAAGCGGTCGAAGCGTTCCACGATGAGGACGTGCTCGCCGTCGAACTCGGCCATCACGGATGCGGCCGCATCGATCCCGAGCAGGCGCGCGACTTGCAGGGTGATGTGCTCGGTGACGTCGGAGCCGGGCAGTGGCTGGATGCCCGGCTTGAAGATGTGTGTCGACGGCTGCCGCCCAGATGGCTCGAACCACCGGTCACCGCGGAGGGTGAGCGCGAACTTCCCCTGAGTGCCGCCGAGCGAGAACCCCTCCTCGACTGCGCGATGCTGCAGCCAGTCGGAGTCTCGGATGGCGTTCACACCGTGTCGTCCCGTTCGGCGCCGTCGTGCGCGCCGGCCGCCGTCAGCGCGCTCGCCGTGCGCGACGATCTCCACTCGGGGCGCCTCGTCCGCGTCGAGATGGACGGTGAGGTGATCACGCGCCCGGTCGCGGCCGTCTGGGCCGGTCGCGAGCCCGAGCCCGCGGCATCCCGCCTGCTCGCCGTCATCGCCGACACGCTCGGTATCGGCTGACCACTGCGCTCAGCGCGGTGGTTGCAGCAGGCGCCCGAACGTGCGGAGGGTCTCGCTGAGTCCGATCGACGGCTCGAGCAGCCACTGGATCTGCAGGCCGTCGGATGCCGCGATCAAGAGCGCCGCGAGCTCTTCGGCGGGGACGTCGTCGCGGATGTCGCCATCGGCCTGCTGCCGACGAAACGATGACGTGAGCTCGTCGCGCACGCGCTCGAAGCGGGCCGAGAAGAACTCTCGGCCGACGTCGTTGCCCGCCTCCAGAGATGCCGCCAGCAGCGTCGTGTACAGCTGGACCAGTCCCGGCACGTCGACGTTCGCGATCGCGGCGTCGATCATCGTGTCGACGCCGGGCGTCACGGCCGGGTCCGCAGACGCGTTGCGCTGGATCTCGGCATGGGCGTAGACGGCGACCAGCAGCTGCTCGCGAGAGTCGAAATAGTGCAGCAGAGCGGCATGCGAGACGCCGATCGCCTCCGCGATGCGACGCAGCGACGTGCCGTCGGCCCCGCGCTCGCGGAACACCTCGATGGCGCGGTCGAGGATCTCCTGACGGCGGGCGACCCCCTTCGGCTGCAGGCCGCGCCGGCCGATCACCGTCTCGTCGCCCGTGCCGTCCGTGGTGCTCACGGCATCCAACATAGTCGATGTTCGAGACAAAACCTCCACATGGAGGTTTTGTGGTACCGTCGCTTCAGCGCCAGGCGGACGATGCGCCGCCGACGCCGCACACACGAGACAACGAGGTTCGAAGGACGCACGTCATGACACTGCCCGTCGCTTCCGTCCAGCTGTACACGCTGGCCAAGGAGTTCACCGCCGATATGGGGGGCTCGCTCGACAAGCTCGCCGCCATCGGCCTGCGCAATGTGGAGGCGTTCGATTTCGTCTCCCGCCCCACCGAGATCCGCGCCGCCCTCGACGCGAGCGGACTCGCGTCGCCGACCGGCCACGCCCCGCTCCTGTCCGACACGCTCTGGACCCCGGACGGTGAGATTCCGACCCCCGCCCCCGAGGTCGTGTTCGCTGCCGCGGCCGAGATCGGTATGACGACGGTCATCGAGCCGTTCGTCGCGCCCGAGCGCTGGCTGACGGCCGACGGCGTCGCCGACATCGCCGACCGGCTCAACCGTGCCGCCGAGAAGGCGGCGGAGTTCGGCCTCAACGTCGGCTACCACAACCATGCTCAGGAGTTCGTCGCCTCCTTCGACGGCGCCACCGCCTACGAGCGCTTCGTCGCGCTGACCGACGAGCGCGTCCAGCTCGAGCTCGACCTCTTCTGGGCGCTCACCGGCGGCCAAGACGTGCCCGCGCTCGTGTCCGCGCTCGGCGACCGCCTCGTCGCGGTGCACGTCAAGGACGGCGTCGTCCCGGCATCCAACCCCTGGGCTCCTGGCGCCGGTTCCTTCGGGTCGGACAGCCTCGACCAGCGCCACGCCGGCACCGCCGACGTTCCTCTCGCGGAGGCGCTGAAGGCCGGTACGGCGATCCGCTACGCCGTGATCGAGTACGACAAGGCCCCCGGAGACGTGTTCGAGGACATCGCCGCGAGCTTCGCCTTCCTCCGCGACGGGGGGTACGTCCAGTGAGCGCCCTGCGCGTCGGTGTCATCGGCGCCGGAGTCATCAGCCAGACCTACCTGGAGAACCTGACCTCGTTCCCCGACGTCGAGGTCGTGGCCGTGGGCGATCTGCTGCCCGAACGCGCCCAGGCCAAGGCCGAGGAGCACGGCGTGCCCAGCTGGGGCACGGGGGAGGGCGTGCTGTCGAATCCCGACGTCGACCTCGTCGTCAACCTCACGATCCCGGCGGTGCACGTCGAGGTGTCGAAGGCCGCCGTCGCCGCCGGCAAGCACGTCTGGACCGAGAAGCCGCTGGGCCTGGACCGTGAGAGCACGCGTGAACTGCTCGCGCAGGCCGAGGCGGCCGGCGTGCGCATCGGCTCGGCCCCCGACACGATCCTCGGCCCGGGCTTCCAGACGGCCAAGCGCGCCATCCGCGAGGGTGTCATCGGCACGCCGCTGTTCGTGCAGACGTCGTTCCAGACGCAGGGGCCCGACCTGTGGCATCCCGAGCCGGCGTTCCTGTTCGCACAGGGTGCGGGGCCGCTGCTGGACATGGGGCCGTATTACTTCTCGGCGCTGGTGAGCCTGCTCGGTCCGGTCGCGGGCGTCACGGCGCGCGGATCGCGCTGGCAGACGACCCGTCAGATCCACACCGGTGCGCGGGCGGGCGAGACCTTCCCCGTCGAGGTACCCTCGACCGTCCAGGTGCTGACCTCGTTCGCCGACGGCCAGCACGGCACCCACCTGCTCAGCTTCGACTCGGCGCTGGAGCGACACGGCGTCATCGAGATCCACGGCTCCGAGGGCACGATCGTTCTGCCCGACCCGAACGCCTTCACCGGACGCATCGCGTACGTGAAGCCGCTCGGCGTGATCCGTGACGGCATGCGCTTCGAGCAGGAGTGGGTCGAGATCCCGGCGCAGGGCACCGTCGTCGGTCGCGGCCTCGGCGTGCTCGACATGGCACGCGCCATCGCGGAGGGACGCCCGCATGTCGCGACCGGCGAACTCGGCTATCACGTGCTCGACGTCATGCTGTCGGCGCAGGAGTCCGCCGGTACCGGCGAGACGCTGACGATCGGCAGCACCGTCGCCGACGTGCCGCTTCTGCCCGAGGGGTTCGACCCCTTCCAGAGCACGCTGGCCTGAGCCGCGGCCACGCGCACACCGAGAGGGGTGGATGCCGGGAGCACCGGCATCCACCCCTCTTCGTCGCCTGTCAGTGGCCGGCGTGCGGATCGACGACCATCACGGTGCCGTCGGGGCGCACGAGCGCCGCGTCCTGCACGGCGCCGAGTGCCGGTGTGGCCACGACGGCCACGAGGGCGGCGGCCAGCAGCAGGGGAACCGTGCGGATCGCGCCGGCCGGTGCCACGCGCCGGCGAGCGTCGGTGATGATCATCACGGCCGCCGTCAGCAGGAGGACGACCGCGACCGCGGCGGCCAGAATGCTCGCGCGGCCCCCGGTCAGAACGACAAGCGCGGCGACGCCGAAGACAGTGACGAGCGTCGACGCCGCCGCGGTCCGGGGCAGGAGCAGGCGGCCGGCGCTCAGCGCCGCCGCACCCCAGGCCAGCCACAGCAGTCCCGCCACGGCGAGGACGACTCCCGACCCGCGGGCCGCGCCCGAAGACGCCTCACCCGTGATGGCGGCCGCGCCCATGCCGATCGAGACCAGGCCCGCCCCCCACGCGAGCGGCACGGTCCAGGCGCGCAGGCCGGCTCCCGGAGCGGCCGCCGCGCGGGAGGGCGCGCTCATGCCGTGACCGACCGCGCGCCGCGCTCGGCGCCGAGAGCCACACCGAGCAGCACGATCGCGCTGGCGAGGTGCAGGAAGTGGTCGGGGACGTTCAGGGCGAGGATGTTCGCCGAGGTGCCGACGAGGAAGAAGCCGACCACGCCCAGCAGCAGATAGGCGGCGCCGATGGTGGCGTTGACCGTCTTGGCGGCGCGCACGCCGCTCAGGCCCGCGATCACGAGCGCGGCACCGATGAGAAGGTGCGCGATGTTGTGCAGCGGGTTCACGGCGAAGATCCCCAGCAGCAGTCCGCCGTCGGTGGCGAGGAATCCCACGCCGCCGGTGACGGCGAAGCCCAGGGCGCCGACGACGAGGTAGACGGCGCCGAAGACGGTGGCGACGAGACGGTTCGGTGACGAGTTCATGACGGACCTCCTGTTCGGGTCGCGACCGGTGTCGTGACGGAGGTTGTTCGAGGCGCGACGCCGAACGGATTGGCGGGCGGGCTGCGCGTCAGGCGAGCCGCGCCGCCACGATCCGTGTCGCCGCCTGCGCATCGAGTCGATGACCGACCGACTCCGGCGAGACGATCAGCTCGGCGTGCGGCATCGCCGCCGCGAGGCGCTCGGCAGCCGCGCTGAGGAACGGGAAGGTCTGCTGACCGCAGAGGATCGTCACCGGGACGTCGACGGCGAGCATGGCATCGGTCGGCGTGGACAGCTCGCGCGCGAGTGTCGCGTCGTAGACGGTCGACTGTGCCAGCGGCACCACACCGGCGAAGGCGTCGGTCGCGCGGAACTGCGCGATCATCGCGTCGGGAAGTCCGACCGCCTCGCGCTGGAACAGGACGACGGCCTCCTCGCGATCTCCCGCGTCGACGAGCGCCTGGATGCGCGAGGGGAGATCGGGAGCCGGCTCGTGGACGCCGAAGTGGAACGGGGGTTCGGACAGGAACAGTGCGCGCACCGGCACGCCCGTCTCGGCGACGAGGGATGCCGCGTACAGGCCGATCACCGCGCCGGAGGAGTGGCCCAGCACCGCCGCCTCCCCTCCCGCGCCGGCGATGACGGCCGCCAGATCCTCCGCCTCCCGACGCACCGAGAACGGCTTCGTGTCGCCGCTGTCGCCGCGGGCGCGCCGGTCGTATGTGATCGCCCGGAGGCCCGCATCGGCCAGCGCCGCGCCGAGCGCGGCGGCATCCTTCGCCGTCGACAGGGCGCCGTTGACGATCACGACGGCGGGCCCCGATCCGGTGTCGTGGACGGCGAGTCGGGTTCCGTCGGCGGAGGTCACATGATGCATGGCCCGATGCAAGCACCGACCCTCGACGTCGTCAAGACGTCGAGGGGCGTCGGAGCGCAGGGGGCGGATTCAGAGCAGGTCGGCGCGGTGCACGAGTGCGCCGGCGCCGATGAGCGGGGCATCCCCGCCCAGCCCGGCACGCACGACCTTCAACCGCCCGGCGTAGGCGTTGACGGCGCTGTCGCGAACGACGCGTTCGATGCGGTCCGGATAGTCGTCCGCCACGAACGAGAACCCGCCGCCGACGACCGCCAGCTCGAGATCCAGCAGGGTCGCCGCGCTCGTGAGACCGACGCCCACCGCGTGCGCGGACCGCGCGACCGCCGCGACCGCCACGTCCTCGCCCGCGCGGTACGAGACCGCGAGCTCCTCGCCGGTCGTGCCCGCCCAGCCCTGGGCGCGCGCCCAGGCGACCGTGTGCGGTCCCGAGGCACGCTGCTCGAGGGTGGATGCCGCCGGCTCGCCGTCGACGTCGGCGACGAGGATCTGCCCGAGGTGTCCCGCGTTGCCCGAACCACCGGCGACGAGCCGCCCATCCGACACGATGCCGCCGCCGACACCCGTCGACACGACGAACACGATCGCGTTGCGCACCCCGCGTGCGGCACCCCGCCACGCCTCGGCGAGGGCGATGCACGTGCCGTCCAGGCGCAGCGTCACGGCGTCCAGCCCACTTGCGGTTCGCACCGCCGCCACGATGGCGAATCCGTGCGCCGCGGGAAGGTTGATCGGCGCGATGGTGCCGGCGGTGATGTCGATCGGCCCGGCCGCGCCGATGCCCGCCGCGACGACCTCGTTCCACCGCGGGTGCGCGCGGCATCCGTCGATCACCTCCGTGAGTCCGCGCTCGAGAACGGTGACGTCCGTGGCGGCGCCCGCACCGGTCGGGGTGCGGTGGCGCGAGCCCTCGACGATCGCGCCGTCCGCGTCGACGAGGGCGCTCTCGATCTTCGTGCCGCCGAGATCGATCGCCAGTGCCAGAGTCATGCCGCGTCCTTGAGGAGTCGTCGAGAGGGGGGGCGGAGCCGGGAGTATGCCGGGCGCCGTATAGACGTAAGCGTAGTGTCGGCACCAGCGATCGGCATCCGCCTTTGGCTTCGCCCCACGGGCATCGTCTCCCGCGATGGACCGCCGATCAACGGAGCCGGTCATGGCCACACTCACCCCCGCATCCACTCTCGGCCCGATCCGGCAGACGTACGCGACGTCGGAGACGTTCCCGCCGGTCGCGCGCTCGTACACCCAGGTGTCGCAGGTGGTGAAGGAACTCGGACTGCTGCGCCGGGCTCCGGTCTTCTACGCTCTCGTCGGCGCGGCGCTGGCCCTCTGCCTCGCCGGGTGCGTCGCCGGTTTCGTCCTGCTCGGCCAGAGCTGGTTCCAGCTGCTCATCGCGGCGGCGCTCGGCATCGTGCTGACCCAGGTCGCGTTCCTCGCTCACGAGGCGGCGCACCGGCAGATCCTGTCCTCGGGGCCGGCGAACGATCGCCTTGCGCGCATCCTCGCCGCCGGCGTCGTCGGCATCAGCTACTCGTGGTGGGACTCCAAGCACTCCCGCCACCACGCCAACCCCAACCGCGTGGGCAAAGACCCCGACATCGAGGTCGACACGATCTCGTTCCTCGTCGAGGATGCGGTCCAGGCCCGCGGCATCCGCCGGTTCATCACCCGCCGCCAGGGCTGGTTCTTCTTCCCGCTGCTGACGCTGGAGGGACTCAACCTGCACGCGCACGGCATCCGCCACCTGCTGTCGCGGCAGCCGGTGAAAAAGCGCGGACTCGAGCTCGCGCTCATCACGACGCGACTCGCGGTCGTCATCGTCCCCGTCTTCCTGCTCCTGCCGCTCGGGATGGCCTTCGCCTTCCTCGGGGTTCAGCTCGCCGTGTTCGGCGTGTACATGGGGGCATCGTTCGCCCCGAACCACAAGGGCATGCCCGTCATCGATGCGAACGCCCGACTGGACTTCTTCACCAAGCAGGTGCGCACGTCCCGCAACATCAACGGCGGCTGGTGGGCCACCTGGATGTTCGGCGGCCTCAACCACCAGGTCGAGCACCACCTGTTCCCGAGCATGGCGCGCCCGCACCTCTCGCGCGCTCGTGCCGTCGTGCGTGACTACTGCAAGGGCGCCGGCATCCCGTACACGGAGACGAGCGTGTGGCGCTCATACGCCATCGTCATCGACTACCTGAACCGCGTCGGCCTTGCGGCGCGCGATCCGTTCGACTGCCCGATGGTCGCCGGCTACCGCCGCGCCTGACGGCCCACGGCGGCGCCGGCTGCGGTCGCGTCAGGCGTTGCGCTTCACGACGCGCATGAGCCACGCGATGATCGCGATGAGCAGAATGATCAGTCCGATCCACAGCAGGAACTTCGCCGCCTCGACGAAGACGCCGAGAAGGATCAGGACGATACCGACGATGAGAAGGATGAGTGCGAGTGCCATGCGCTCAGTGTGCCCTCGTCGCGCGCGCGGGCGCGGGGGGTTGACATCGTCGCGGGATGCTGTCAAGCCCCTCGTCGCGGCCGGCCGGTTCGGCTGTACTGAGGATCACCATCCCACGTACTGACGATCCCCGGCGAGGTCGAACCGTGAAAGACATCCTGATCGAGGGGCATCGCATCCTCACGACCGATGACGTCGCGGATGCGGTGCTGACGTACGCGCAACGCCTGAACCAGACCGGCTCCACCGACATCGTCGAGTTCCCCAGCATCGACGACGGTGCCCTCAGCGTCTGCCGGATGCTCCTCGGCAGCGGCATCCCCGTCGCCGTTTTGGACGCGACGACCTCGCTCGCCTCCGACATCCTGGGCGCCGACCGGGCGTGCGCGGAGATCTCCCGACGCACGGCGGCGCTCGCCTAGCGGCTCGAGTCGATCGGGGCGCGCGTTACTGTGGAGCGGTGGGACGGTTCAGTTACGACGGCAGTGTCAAAGCGGAGTTCGACGATCGCGTGCTCGCGCACCTGCAGGTCGTCATCAGTCAGAAGCTCCGCCGCGGCGAGACATTCACGTTCACGTGGCGCAACGACACGAGCCTCGGCGATGGGCGTACGGCCATCTGGCTCCATCCGCACGCGTCGATCGTGTACTCGTATCACGGCAGTCGTCAGCCTGCCCTGAACCGGGCGTGGCTGGAGGCGCTGACGCACGCCGCGAACTCGACGGCGGGGCTGCAGATCGTCCCCGAGCCCGAGGGACCATACTCCGGTGAGGTCTTGACCGGCTGACGGTCTCGCGCGTCGCACGGGCGCGGGGGCCTGTCAATCCCCTCGCCCCGCCGGCTGGCTTCCCCGACAGTGGGTGAGAAGGCGGTGACGATGATGACGGCGATGACGCAGACAGCGCATGTCGGCGGCCACCTCGAACTCCTCCCGATCGATGAGGATGCCTGGCGGTTGTGCGACCGGCGCGTGAGCGCACGCGACGCCGAATTCGTCGTGGCCTACATCGAGCGCACGGACGACGGGTTCGAGACGGTCTGGATCAGAGGCGGTGCTCGGCGATCACGTCTGTCGTCGCTGGAGGAGTGCGTCGAAAGAGGCGAAGAGATCCTCCGGGCGCAAGAACAGTCGACCTCGAGCCGGCCGGTTCCGATCCCGCACTTCCCTCCGGCGCGCGGACTCTGAAGCGATCAGTCGTCGGCGACGGCGACCGTCTGGGGAGCGTTGTCCGCGTCACCCTCGACCGACTCGATCTGCTCTTCGGTGAGCTGGATGCCGCCGGACGTGCTCGCCGACTGGGCCAACTCTTCGATCCATGCACGGTTCAGCTCGGTGGGTTCGGGATCGTCGAAAACGAAGCGCAACGGGATCGATGGATGCAGCCAGATGGTGCTGCGGCCTCGCGTCTCGCCGTCGGGGTGCTGCCACGACACGGTGAAGCTCTCGCCGCGGCGGAGCTTGGTGGCCACGACCACCTTCAGGTGTGCGAGCACCCTGTCCTCGATATGGATCGGAGTAGCCGAGCCCCCGTAATAGATCGTGCCCACGGTGCGATTGTAGGCCGTGCGGCGGCGATCAGGGAGCGACGAGACTCACGCCGGCCTGCACGAGCGCGTTCGCGAGAGGGGGAGGTGGGGGAGCGTCGGTGATGAGGTAGTCGACGCCCTCGAGGGGGGGCGACCTGGGCGAAGAGCCGACGGCTCCGCCGAACACGTAGAGGTCGCGAAACGCCGACGGGGCGATCTCCGCGGGGATCCTCAGATTGTTGGTCGCGATCGTCAGATCGCGGTGTCCTCGGAGGGCGGGAACGACGTGGCTGATCGCGGCGGCCGAGGGCGATGTCGTCGCCAGCGGCCGCGGTGAGCTTCTGGTAGCGCGGCCACCGGCGCCGTAACCTGTCGCGTTCGGTGCCCGGGCGGGCGGCGTCAGGAGATGCGGGAGAGCTCGCCGAGGCGGTGCCAGGTGCGGTTGTGGTAGACCAGCGCGTCGCCGGGCTCGCCCGGGGCGACGTCGCGCTCGAGCTGGGACTGCAGCGCGTGCGCCGCGAACACGGTGGAGCCGCCGGCATCCATCCGCTCGATGACGGCGCACCGCACCCACGCGCGCACATCGTGGTACACCGGCTCGCCGGTGACCAGACGTGACCACTGCTGCGACCCGTCGAAGCGATCGACGCCGCTGGTGGCGCCGAGGCGGGCGAGGTCGAGGTCGTGGGCGTCGAGCAGGTGGACGACGACCGTCTCGGCCTTCGCGAGCACGGCGGCCGACGATGAGAGGGCCGACACCGAGAAGATCAGCAGGGGAGGCTCGGCGCTCACGCTCGCGACACTCGTCGCGGTGAGCGCGACCGGTCCGTCGCCGGCGTCGGCGGTGATGACGGCGACGCCGCCCGGGTGGCCGCGGAAGAGCGCCTTGAACTCGTCGGCCGACAGCGACGACGAGAAGCCCGGTGAGGTGAGGTCGGTGGTGTGGTGGGCGGGGGCATCGACCGGCACGGCGATCGGTGCGGTGGGCGACGAGGTCATATCTCCACGGTAAACGCCCTGGCGCAGGCCGGCTCCGTCAGACGCAATACGGCGACATGTCCGGAGCCGTGATCCGTCAGGAAGAGGCTGCGGCGAGAGCCCGGTCCAGGTCGGCGATGAGGTCGGATGCCGTCTCGATGCCGATCGAGAGCCGGATGAGTCCGTCGCCGATTCCGAGCCGCTCCCGCTCCTCGGGCGGGAACGACACGTGCGTCGTCGTCGCCGGATGCAGCGCCATCGAGCGGACATCGCCGATGTTCGTCATACGGCTGATGAGGCGAAGGCTGTCGAAGAAGCGCTCCGCGGCGGCCCGTCCGCCCCGGACGGTGAAGGCGAACACCGATCCGGCGTGGCCGCCGAAGCGCTCTCGCGAGATGCCGTGGAAGGGGCTCGTGGGCAGAGCCGCGAAGTCGACGCTCTCCACGGCGGGGTGCGTCGCCAGCCACGCGGCGACGATCTCGGCATTCTCGAGGTGCTTCGCCATGCGCAGCGACAGGGTTTCGATGCCCTGCTGCAGCAGGAACGAGTTGACCGGCGACAGAGCGGCGCCGAGATCGTTGACGATGCCGAAGCGCAGGTAGGCCTCGAGTGCGCGCTCGCCGTGGCTGTCCACGAGCGCGGGGCGGCCCGGGGCGGCCGGCGCGGTCAGCCCCGGGTAATCGCGGGACGAGCCAGCCCAGTCGAAGCGGCCGCCGTCGACGATCACACCCGACAGGGCGGCGCCGTGCCCGGTGAGGAACTTCGTCGAGGAGTGCACGACGACATCGGCGCCGTGCTCGAGCGGGCGGATCAGGTACGGGGTCGCGACGGTGTTGTCCACGATCAGCGGGATCGTGTGCCGCTGTGCGATGCGAGCGACCGCGGCGACGTCGACGAGGTCGTTCTTCGGGTTGGGGATCGTCTCGACGAAGATCGCCTTCGTCTGCGGCGTGATCCGCCGCTCCCACTCGTCCTCGTCCGCAGCGTCGCGGACGTAATCGGTCGACACGCCCAGTCGTGCGAAGGTGCGATCGAACAGGATGCGCGTGCCGCTGTAGATGCTCGCGGTCGAGACGAGGCGTTCGCCCGCGCCGGCGAGGCCCAGCAGCAGCGCCGTGATCGCCGCTTGGCCCGAGCCGACGACGATCGCCCCGGTCCCTCCTTCGAGCGAGGCGATACGACGCTCGGCGACCTCGTGGGTCGGATTGAGGTTGCGGGAGTACAGCTGACCCGTCTCGGCGCCCGTGAAGCGGTCCTCGGCTTGCGCGAACGAGTCGAAGCGATAGGCGGCCGTCAGGTAGATCGGGGTGATGCGCGCGCCGTGGTTGCGCTCGTCGACCTCGCCGGCGTGCACCTGTCGGGTGTCGAAACCGTAGTCGGCGCTGTCGGGCTGCGTGCTCACCAGCACAGATTAGGGCGGCGCGGGCGATTGTGACGGATCGGCCGTAACACTTCGCGGCATCCCTTGCGCGTGGGCCTCCACCGGCGCCGCTAGCGTGGAACCATGAGCGACAAAGCACGCTGGGCGGTCCTGGGCGCCGGCGTCATCACGGGTGACTTCCTCGCGGCGCTGCCGCACGCCGAACACGGAGTCCTGCACGCCGTGGGCGCGCGCGACGGCATCCGGGCGCGTGAGTTCGCCGACCGGTACGGCGCTGCGGTCGCCGGCACGTACGACGAGGTGCTCGCGCGCGACGACGTGGATGCCGTGTACATCGGCACCGTCCACACGACCCACGCCGAGCTCGCCCACGCCGCGCTCGATGCGGGCAAGGCGGTGCTGTGCGAGAAGCCGCTGGGCATCTCGGTCGCCGAGACGGAGGCCGTGCTCGCCCACGCTGCGCGCGTCGGGCTTCCCGTCGTCGAGGCGTTCAAGTACCGCTTCGGTCCGTTCGCAGAGCAGCTGCGCCGGCTCGTCTCCTCCGGCGCGATCGGCGAGCTGCGATCGGTGGACTCCACGCTCGGGTTCGCCGCCGACGCTCATGACGGGCGTCTGTTCGACCCGGCGACCGCCGGCGGTGCGATCCTCGATGTCGGGTGCTACCCGGCATCCCTCGTCGTGGGGCTGGCCGCGTGGGCGGGCATCGACCACCCGCCCGTGATCGTGGACGCCGACGGCGTCGTCGGCGCCGTCGATGAGCAGGCCCGGGCCACGATCGCGTTCGGCGGGTTCGAGGCGCGGATCGCGACGGCGATCACCGCGGACCTTCCCCGCCGTGCGGTGGTGCGCGCAGCGGAGGGCGTCCTCGAGATCGAGAACGTCTGGGGCAGTCGCGTGGTCTCGACCGCCGACGCCGTGCTGCGCCGCCCCGACGGCACCGTCGAGCGGATCCACACGGCGACGATCAGCCCGATGGCCATCGAGGCCGATGCCACGATCCTGGCCCTGCGGGACGGGCGCACCGAGGCGCCCGAAATGCCGTGGGCGCAGACCCGCAGGACCGCACGCCTGCTCGAGGACTGGCGGGCCGCGATCGGCTGAGCCGGGTCGTGCTGTGCGCTCGCCGCTGTGGAGTTCACAGAATCGGAAACCATCAACGGATGCGCAACCGCTGCCGGTTCAGCGCCTGCGGAACAGACCGCGCCGGCGCCGAGGCTCGGACTCCGACGGCGGGGTGGATGCCGCCGCGGCGCGCCGCCGCCGGCGCTCGTGCCACGCGGCGACCTCGGCGTCGACGTCGCGGGTGGCCGTCACGACGGGCGGACCGCCCTGGAGCTGGCGGCGGGCCTCGACCACGCGGCGGTTGAAGTCCTCGACGTGGGCGCGCACGTCGGCGTCGCGCGTCAGGGTGTCGAGGGTCTGTGTGAACTCGGCATCCTCGGTGCGCAGCATCAGCGCGGCAGGACCGAGGCCGGTGAGGCGCTCGTTCTGGATCTTGCGGCGGATCCACCAGTCGGGGTCGTGGTGATCGCCGAGGCCTTCCAGCGGCTTGCCGGCGCCGGGCAGGTCGTCGAAGTCTCCGCGGCGGATCGCCTGCTGGATGGCCGTCTCGACGTACAACGCGCGTTCGTGGGCTGTGGGCGTGCCGTGCGCGCGGGGAGGTGCATCGTCGGCGCCGTCCGCGGCGGGACTGTCCCCGGACGCGCGCGCCTCCTGCGCGATCCGGTAGCGCGCCGCCTCCAGGCGCGGATCCTCGCTCATGCGTCCAGGTTAGGCGCCGGCGCGCTCAGACGGCCCGGATCGTCGCCGAGGCCGGACCGTGCAGCTGTCCGTGCAGGCGTTCCATGCGGGCATCCAGCAGGGATGCCGAGTCGGCCGCCTCTTTGAGTTCGGCGAGCAGTCCGTCGGGAACCGCGCCGGCGTACTTGTAGTAGATCTTGTGCTCGAGGCTCGCCCAGAAGTCCATCGCGATCGTGCGGAACTGCACCTCGACGGCGACGTCGACCCGCCCCGACGAGAGGAACACGGGGACCTCGACGATCACGTGCAGACTCTTGTAGCCGTTGGCCTTCGGGTGGGCGATATAGTCCTTCACCTCGCGCACGGTGATGTCGTCCTGCTGGGTGAGCAGGTCGAACAGGCGGTAGGCGTCCTTCGTGAAGCTCGTCGTCACCCGGATGCCGGCGATGTCGGTGATGGCCGCGCGGATCGCGTCGAAGCTGGGGTCGACACCCTTACGCGTGATCTTGTCGACGAGGCTGTCGGCCGACTTCACCCGACTGGAGACGTGCTCGATCGGGTTGTAGTCGTGCATCAGCAGGAACTCGTCGCGGAGGATGCCGAGCTTGGTCTCGACCTCCCGCAGGCCGAACTGGTACTCCAGCAGGAAGCGCTGGAACTCGTCGCGCATCATCCGCAGCTGCTCGGCCGAGAAGGTCGTCACTCCCTCGTCGGTCGAGATGGACAGGGGCTGCGAAATCGCTTCCATGGTCTCGACCGTAGCCAGCCCTCCTCGGCGCCGGCTGTGCGAACCGGGGGAGTCGGCCCGAGCGGCGGGGGAGAATGAGGGGATGTCGTCGTCCACCCCGTCGCCCCGCTTCGGCGCCCGCGTGCGGGCCGAGGCGGCCCACGTCGCGCGGAGCCTCGCGACGTTCGGTCCTGCGCGCGGACGGCGCTGGCCGCTGGCGCTGCAAGCGGGGCTCGCGATGACCGTGCCGATCGTGGTGCTCGCGGCATCCGGCCACGCGAATCTCGCGCTGCTGTCGGCGACCGGGGCGTTCGCCGTCATCTACGGCGGCTGGCTGCGACCGCGAGAGCGTGCACGCGTGGCGCCCCTGCTGGCGTTGGCGCTGTGGGCGTGCGCCGCATCGGGCACCCTCGCGGCCGCAGGCGGCGTGCCCTTCGTGCTCGGCGGTGTGCTGGTCACCACGATCGTCGCGTCGGCGCTGGCCGGTGCCGTCTCGCTCGGGCCGCCCGGACCGGTGTTCTTCGTGCTGGTCTTCGGTCTGTCTGCGCAGATCACCTCGCGGCACGGCGGTGCGCGCGCCGTGGACCCGGCGGTCTACCTCGCCGTCGTCGCCGCGTCGGGCGCGTTCGCCTGCCTGCTGGTCGCCGCACCGCTGCTGTTGCCGCGGTACCGCCGCGAGCGGCCTCGACCGCGTGCGGAGCTCTTTCCGCTGCAGTGGTCGGCGCTCGCGCAGACCCTCACGCTGCGTGCGGCGATCGTGGGCGTCGCGGGCGTGGCCGCGGCGGTGGTCGTCGACCCGGCACGCTCGTACTGGATCGTCTGCGCGGGTCTGGCCGTGGTCGGTCTGCCGGTGGGGCGCCGGGATGCGGCGGAGCGCGGCGTCCACCGCACCGCGGCCACCGTGGTCGGCGGCGCGCTGTATCTCGGGCTGGCGTTCGTGCCGCTGCCCGTCTGGGCACTCGGGCTGCTGCTGGGCGTGCTGCAGTTCGCGATCGAGATGGTCGTGGTGCGCCACTACGCGCTCGCACTGGTGTTCATCACGCCGCTCGTGCTGCTGCTGATCGGCGCGGCGACGGGCACGGCCGAGACGTTGCCGCTCGCGCTGGAGCGCATCCTCGACACCGTGGTCGGCGCGGCGGTGGGAACGGCGGCGGCGCTCGCGGTGCGGCTGCGGTCCGAGGACTGACGGCGGTCGGCGACCCTGTTGGCGCGGCGTCGGGGGATTTTCCGCGTATGCATATACTGAGAAATCACATAATCGAGAGTCGGGGGAACGCGGATGTCGGTGCGTCAGAGCCTGTTGGCGATCCTCGATCAAGCTCCGTGCTACGGCTATCAGCTGCGCGCCGAGTTCACTCGACGCACCGGAGCGGCTTCGCTGAACGTCGGCCAGATCTACAACACCCTGGAGCGCCTGGAGCGCGACGGACTGGTCTCCAAGGATGACGTCGACGCCGAGGGCCACGTGTACTGGCGCATCACGGATGCCGGTTCCGCCGCCGTCCGCGAGTGGTTCGACTCTCCCGTGGAGCGGGTAGAAACGACCCGCGACGAGTTGGCGCTGAAGGTCGCGCTCGCAGCGACCCTGCCCGGCGTCGATGTGCTGCACCTGGTGCGCGCGCAGCGCGAAGCCTCGCAGGGGCGGCTCGACGAGCTGACGGCGCGCTACGTCGCCGTGGATGGCGGCGACCCGGCATCCGTGGTGGCAGCGCTGCCGCTGTCGGCGTCGCTGTTCGCCGCCGAGTCGGAGGTGCGCTGGCTCGCACACGTCGAGGACAGGCTCTCCGGCGCGTCATCCGTGTCGCTGGCGCAGGGTCTCTCGTCCGACCGGCCCAAGCGGGGGAGACCGGCGAAGGCCGCCGTCGCCGCGCGGTGAGTGGTGCTTCGCGGTCCCCGCGCCGCCAGGCTGCGGGTGTTCGATGCCGGGGCCGCCGTGCCCTCGCGTCGGTTGGTGCTCGCGCCGGGAACGGCGGCGTCATTCCCGGCGGACGCGCCAACTGAACCGCTCGCGCGCGGCTCAGACCTCGTCGCGCCAGGAGTGCTGCGGCGACCAGCCCAGCAGGCGCTGCGCCTTTGCGGTCGAGAACAGCGAGTCGTTGACGCCGAGCTCGCCCCGGATCTCGACGTCAGGGAAGACATCCGCGACGAGTTCCGCGTTCGGGCGGCTCATGACGGTGTCGCCGGCCGCGATGAGGAAGTGGTCGAAGCCGGCGGGGGCCACCTCGAGCGCGCGGGCGATGACCGCGGCGCCGTCGCGGGCGTCGATGTAGCTCCAGAGGTTCCATTTGCGCTGCGTCGCGTCGGCGTCGAACGACGGGAACTCCGCATAGTCGGCGGGAA
The DNA here is from genome assembly GCF_001724435.1 of Microbacterium sp. SCN 69-37. Classification (NCBI taxonomy): domain Bacteria; kingdom Bacillati; phylum Actinomycetota; class Actinomycetes; order Micrococcales; family Microbacteriaceae; genus Microbacterium; species Microbacterium sp. SCN 69-37. The sequence continues at coordinate 1,685 of NZ_MEEL01000042.1, read as the reverse complement.
TCATGACGTTCGAGAAGCGCAGCGCGGTGACCGACACCTCGGGGTGCCAGCGCACGAGCTCCTTCTCCATCGTCTCCTCGAGGTGCTTCACCAGGGAGTAGACCGATTCGGGACGTGCGGCATAGGCCTCGTCGACGGGGATGTAGGGCGGCGGCACGTCGAAGGGCAGGCCCTGCACCGTCTCGCTGGACGCGGTGACGATGCGGGTGATCCCGAGGCGGATCGCCGCCCACATCACGTTGAACGTGACGGCGATGTTGTTGTGGAAGGTCGCGACGTCGGAGCGGATGCCGGGAGCAGGGATGGCCGCGAGGTGCACCACCGCGTCGAGCCCGTCGTGCTGGTCGTTGACGGCCTGCAGCGCGTCGACGGTCTGCCCGTAGTCGGTGAAGTCGACCTGCACGAACCCGGCGCCGCGGGCACCGACGACGTCCATCCCGACGACCTCATGGCCGCTCGCGCGCAGCTCACGGACGACGACGGTTCCCAGTTTTCCGGATGCTCCGGTCACGGCGATACGCATGGTCCCGAGCCTAACTGCGCGCGAACCGCCGCAGCTGCGCGGCGCCGACGAGCCCGAGCATGAGGAAGAGCGAAGCGAGCAGCAGCGACCAGCGGGTCGCGTCGGCGAATCCTGCCGACAGTGCCTGCACGGCGGCATCCGTCTGCGATCCCAGCATGCTGGCGGAGCCCTCGGCGCGCAGCTGTGAGATCAGGGTGCCCGCCGAGGTGCGGGTCGCGTCGGCGAGCTGGGAGGCTGCGGGGCCGGTGATCCCGGCATCCGTCAACGCTCCGGGGAGGGTCAGCGCGAGCGAGACCGACAGGGCGGCGCCGGCGAAGGCGGTGCCCAGCGCCGTGCCGATCTGGCGGACGGTCGACTGTGTCGCCGACCCCTGGCCGCTGATCTCCACCGGCACATCGCGCAGCACGGTTCCGGTGAGCTGGGCCGAGGCGAGGCCGAGGCCGAGGCCGTAGACGACGAGCGGCAGGGCGATGAGCCACCCCGGCGTGGTCGCCGTGGCGATCGCGGCGAGGATCAGGATGCCGACGACTTCCAGGGCCAGACCGATCAGCACGGTGCCGGGGGAGCCGAAGCGTGCGGCGAGGTGTCGAGCGGCCGCGCCCGAGGCGAACGCGCCGAACGCCATGGCGGCCAGAACCAGACCTGTCTGCATGATCGACAGTCCGAGCGCCGCCGTGAGGTACAGCGGCAGGACGAAGATGATCGCGAACTCGCCGACGGCCACCATCGCGGCGGTCACGTTGCCCCACGAGAAGGTGCGCAGCGAGAAGAGGTGCAGGTCCAGCAGAGCGTCGCGCTGGACGCGCTCGCGGTGCCGCTCCCAGATGACGAACAGAGTGAGCGCGACGGCCGCGACCGCGAGGCAGATCGGCACGATCGAGATCGGCGCCGTCGCGGGCCACACCCAGCCACCCAGCCGCAGGTCGGCCGTGGGTGTCCACCACCCGAGGTCGGGTTCCTCGATGACGGCGAAGACGAGCGAGCCGAAGCCGATGGCCGACAGGAGCGCGCCGTCGACGTCGGCGCCGCGGCGGAACCCGGCACCGCGCGTCTCGGGCACCGCTGTCGCGCGTCAGACTTTGTGGCAGGACCATTGATTGAGTCCTGAGCGGAGAGTTCGACATGGGAAGACCACCAGTGATCCCGGTGGAGAAGAAGACGA
>NZ_MEEL01000041.1:0-29936 GCF_001724435.1 Microbacterium sp. SCN 69-37 | reverse complement strand
GCGCGGGGCCGATCGGCGGCGCCGGGTTGGCGGCACCGGCGTTGATCTGAAGCTTGATCAGGCCGGTCACCTTCTTCTTCGGTGCCATTCTCTTTCCTTCTGTCGAGCGCACGTCGGCCGGAGCCTCGGGGCGCGCTTCCACACGATCGGCGGACCCGAAAGGTGGTGGGGATGTCGCGCGACGCGCGCGCAACCTGATGATTCTACCGGATGCCGCGGCATCCGGTATGGATCACTGCTTGGTGACCTGGTCGAACGACAGCTCGACCGGCGTCTCACGCTCGAAGAGGGAGACGAGCACGGTGAGCTTGCCGCTCTCGGGCTTGATCTCGCTGATCGAACCGGGCAGGCCCGCGAACGAGCCTTCCTTGATCGTGATGGTCTCGCCGATCTCGAAGTCGACCTCGGTGATGACGCTGCGCGCGGGAGCCGACGCCCCCTTGCCCGCGCCGCCCTTGACGGGGGCCGTCTCGGTGACCTGGACGAGCGACTTCAGCATGTTGAAGGCTTCTTCGAACCGCAGCGGCGTCGGGTTGTGTGCGTTGCCGACGAACCCGGTGACACCCGGCGTGTGGCGCACGACCGACCACGTGTCCTCGTTGAGCTCCATACGCACCAGGACGTAGCCCGGGATGCGCACGCGGTTGACCATCTTGCGCTGGCCGTTCTTGATCTCGACGACGTCCTCCATCGGGACCTCGACCTGATAGATGTCCTCTTCGACCTCGAGCGAGTTCTTGCGCTGCTCGATGTTGGCCTTCACCTTGCGCTCGAAGCCCGCGTAGGAGTGGATGACGTACCACTTGCCCGGCAGCGAACGCAGGTCGGCGCGGAAGGCCTCGTAGGGGTCTTCCGGAGCCGCGTCGGGCTCGCCGTTCACGTCGGGACCGTCGTACGGCGCGATCTCCTCGGCGGCGTGGGCGGCGGCCTCGGCCTCCTCCTCGGCGAGCGCGTCGGTGAGCACCTCTGCGGCAGCCTCGGCCTCGGCGGCCTCGTCGATCTCGAGTGCGTCGTTCACGATGGCGTCTGCCTCCGGGTCGTCGATGTCGATGTCTTCGTCTTCGCCCTCGGCGTCGTCTTCATCGTCGACGACGTGCACGGCGAGGTGCTCTGCAGGCTCCGAGGACAGCTCCTCGGCGGCGAGGATGTTGCCTTCCTGCGCCTCGTCGTCCTCGCTGGACTGCTCGGCGGCAGTGGCCCAGTCGACGTCGTCGGTGTACTTCTCAGACACGTATGTCCTCTTCCCTCGGGGGTCGTGCGGTGACAGCTCGGGCGTCGGCTGGATCAGCTCGGCACGCCGAAGACGACCTGCACCACCCAGGTGAAGAGCAAGTCGAGGCTGTACACGACGGCCATCATCACGACGACGAAGCCGAGAACGACACCGGTGAACTTCAGCAGCTCCTGGCGGGTCGGCGTGACCACCTTGCGGAGTTCGCCGAAGACCTGGCGGATGAAGAGCGCGATCCGCTGGAAGAAGTTCAGCTTCTTCTCACGGGGCGTGCCGCCTGCTGCGACGACCTCGCCGTGCGCCTCTTCCTGGACCATGTACCCACCCATGTGACGTGCTCGGACGTGCTCGGACTTGCTTTCCACACCGGCGTGAACCGGCGCGACCTGCGGTGTCAGCTGATCGCTGACGCGCAGGGCGGACAGGAATCGAACCTGCAACCTGCGGTTTTGGAGACCGCTGCTCTGCCAATTGAGCTACCGCCCTAGAGATCGTGAGATCCCGGGGTGAAGACCGCTTCCCTGCCCGAACGTCACGCGAAGCGCGGGCACGGCGAAAGAATGCAGACTTCAACTGCACTGTCCAGTGTACGTCATGCCATCTGGACGCGCGAACCGTCAGTACTGCTGCACCCCGTAGCGGTCGGGTTCGGGTCCCCTGCGGAAGTCTCGGCCCGACACGGATGCCGCGCGTACCCGGACGTAGTTGTACTTCACCGTGGGGATCCAGGGCCGAAGGCCCAGCTCGTCGGCGGCACGGACCTCGTCGGCGGTGGTGAGTCGGTGCGCGTGCCCGCGGATCACGACGCTCCAGGCATCGGTGTCGCTGTACTCGTCGACCTCGAACAGGACGTCGTCGTTGATCGCCAGCTCGGTCAGTTTGCTGCCCTCCGCGGTGCGGAACACCACGCTGTCGCCGTCGACGATGTAGTTCACGGGGAAGATGTCCAGCACGGCGCCGACGTGGGTCACCAGCCGCCCGAGCTCCTGTTCCGCGAGCCGTTGCCAACACTGCCGGTCATCGAGGAAGCTGACCGCATCCGAGGTGTCCATGGCCACATCCTGCTCCGCTCGCGCGTACAGCGCCACCCCCGCGCGCCGGGCAAATTCTCGAATAGCCTGGACAGGTCCCCCGACGCTCCACACCGAGGTATGACGCTGAACGAGAACGCCGCCGCCCATCAGTTCCAGGTCGACCTGCGCGGAGTCATCGACCTGCTCAGCCGGCACATCTACTCCGGCCCCCGGGTGTACCTGCGCGAGCTGCTGCAGAACGCGGTCGACGCGATCAGCGCCCGCCGCAGCATCGACGGCAGAGGCGGTCGGGTGCGGATCACACCGGTCAGCGCGGCATCCGACGAGTTCGTCCTGCGTGACGACGGCGTGGGCCTGACCGCAGCCGAGGTCGCCGACCTCCTCGCCACCGTCGGACGCAGCTCGAAACGCGACATCTTCGACCTGCCGCGCGGGGGCTACCTGGGGCAGTTCGGCATCGGGATGCTGTCGTGCTTCATGGTCTGCGACACCATCGTCATCCGCTCCCGCAGCGCGGTCACCGGCGAAGCCGTGGAGTGGATGGGACACTCCGACGGCACGTTCCGCGTCGGCCCGTGCACGCAGGACATCCCCGTCGGCACGAGCGTGCACCTGACCCCACGCTCCGAGACGCGGGCACTGGTCGAGACGGCGACGGTGCGCGAGCTCGCCGAGACGTTCGCCGCCTATCTGCCGGTGACGAGTACAGCCACTGCGACGCCTGCGTGCGCAGTCAGTTCGCCGGCTTCTTCGCCGAGACGGGACGCGAGGACGACGCCATCCGTCTGGTGCAGGAGATGATCGACGGCGGGTTCTCGTGCGGCGAGGAGCCCGAGCACGCCCTCGCCCGCACTCTTCTGCCCTCCCTGCGCGCCGGCATGCTCGACCAGGCGCGCGCCGCGCATCTGCGCAGCTACCGGCTCGCCAAGGACAACCCGGCCAACCTCGCGATCATCGCCGACAACGTCGTCTTCTGCGCGGTGACGGGCAACGAGGCCCGCGCCCTGGCGCTGGTGGAGAAGCACCTGCCCTGGCTCGTCCACGACGGGCTGGATGCCGCCGCGCACGAGACCGCTCTCGCATCGTTCGCGGTGGGTCTGGACGCGGTGGCCGCCGCCGGCCACCCCGACACGCCGGTGCGCGGATCCGATGCCGAAGAGCTCGTCACGCTGTTCGGCTCCCACGAGGGAGCGTGGACGGCATCCGCGCTCGCCAGCCGCGCGTGGGCACTCGCCGACACGATCGCCGCGGCGTTCGACGTGCGCAACGGCACCGACGCGCACCGGCTCGCCCTCGCCCTGCCGCGGGTGCAGCACGAGCTCGACGCGCTCGGTGACGGCCATCCCCTCGAGCGCGCCGATCTGCTGTCGACGCTCGCGATCGGCCGGATGTGGGCGGGCGCGCACGCCGACGCCGTGGAACGCGCCCGCGCCGCGGCCGCCCTGTTCGCCGGAGCCGGCGACACCCGCCGGGCCCACGGGATGCGCCTGCTGGAGGCCGACGCCCTCTCAGCCGACGAAGACCCGACCGGCGCCTCCGGCCTGCTGGACACGCTGCTCGGCGACCCGGACCTGGAAGACCGGCGCCGCGTGCGCGTGCTCGCGACGCGGGCCCGGCTCCACGGCGTCGCCGAGGCGTTCGCCGCGGGCGCGGCGGCGGCCGATGAGGCGGCGCGGGTCGCGGTGTCGATCGGTGTGGACGATGCGATGGTCTCGGAGATGTTCCTGCTGGCGGCCATGCTGCACGAGGACGACGGACAGCCGGCCGGCGCGGTGAGCCGCTACCGGGTCGCGGCGGAGCGGCGCGACGCGGTGGGTCTGCCCAGCGTCGACGTGCGCTTCCGCCAGGGCCGCGCGATGCTGGCCGCCGGCTACGCCGCCGAAGCGGTCGACACGCTCAACGACGTGCTGCGCGAAGCGAGCGAGAGCGGCGTGGAGCCGGGATCGCGCGCCCTGACCGCGGTGCTGCTGGCCCAGGCGCTGCACGCCGCCGAGGAGTACGGCAACGCCGTCGGCGCGTGGGCGTACGCGGCCGTCGGCCTCGTCCGCGGCAACGAGGACGAAGTGGGACTGCTCGCCGACGGCCTGCACGTGCTCGCGCAGGCGCATCAGCAGCGCGGCGACGAGGAGGCGGTGACGCTCATCGACGAAGCGCTGGAGCTCGGCCGTCGGCACGAGGCGACGTGGTTCGTGGCCGACGTCCTCGACACGCGCGCCCGGCTGCTCGTCGGTCAGGGACGGACGGATGCCGCCGTGGCCACCGCGCTGCAGGCCGCGGACACGTTCGCGGATGCCGGCGACCCGGCATCCGCCGGAGCGTCCGAGCTGTTGGCGGCGCGGGTGCTGCGCGAAGCCGAGCGCGCCGACGACGCCGTCGCGCTCTACCGCGCGGCGTTCGAGCACGCGAGCGACGCGGACCCGCTGCGGCAGGCCGTCGCGCTCGAGCTCGGCGACCTGCTCGAGGCGCTCGGGCGCCACGGCGAGGCCGCGGACGTCCGCACAGTGCTGCCGGCCTGAGCCGGCCGGCAGCACCGGCACGTCAGCCGGCGATGCGGATGAGCTTCTTGTTGACGAATTCCTCGGCGGCCAGCAGCCCCATCTCGCGTCCGGTGCCGCTGCGCTTGATGCCGCCGAAGGGCAGCTCGGGCGAGTCGGCGAGGACGATGTTGACGTAGACCATGCCGGCGTCGATGCGATCGGCGATGCGTTCCGCCTGCTCCTCGTCGGTGGTGAAGACGTAGGAGCCCAGACCGAACTCGGTGCCGTTGGCGATCTCGATCGCCTCGTCCTCGCCGCTGACCCGATAGACGACGCCGACGGGTCCGAAGAACTCCTCGCGATACGCGTCCATGTCGGCCGTCACACCCGTGATCACCGTGCCGGGGAAGAACGCCCCGTCGCGCGAGCCCCCCGTGACGACGGTCGCTCCCTGCGCGACGGCGCGATCGACCTGGTCCTGCAGCCGCTCGGCGGCGGCGAGCGAGGAGAGCGGCCCCAGCACGGTGTCCTCGGCGAACGGATCGCCGACCTTCGCCGCGTCCATCGCGGCGGCGAACTTCTCGACGAAGCCGTCGTAGAGGTCGTCGGCGACGAGGAAACGCTTGGCGCCGTTGCAGGACTGCCCGTTGTTGTCCAGGCGTGCGTCCACGGCAGCCTGCACCGCCGCGTCGAGGTCGTCGGTCGACAGCAGGATGAACGGGTCGGAGCCGCCCAGCTCCAGAACGACCTTCTTGAGGTTGCGCCCCGCGATCTCGGCGACGGCGGCTCCCGCGCGCTCGCTGCCGGTCACCGAGACGCCGTGCACACGCCGATCGGCGATGACCTCGGCGGCCTGATCGTTGGTCAGACGGACATCGACGTACGCGCCGACGGGGAAGCCCGCATCGGCGTAGATCTGGGCGATCGCGGCGGCCGACTGGGGGCACTGCGGCGCATGCTTGAGCAGGATGGTGTTGCCGATCGCAAGGTTCGGCGCCGCGAAGCGCGCGACCTGGTAGTACGGGAAGTTCCACGGCATGATGCCCAGAAGCACGCCCAGAGGCGAGCGGCGGATCACCGCGGTGCCCTCCCCGAGGATGTCGATGGGCCGGTCGCCGGTGATCTCGTCGATGTGATCGGCGTAGAACTCCGTGATGTCGGCGGCGAAGTCGACCTCACCCTCGGCCGCAGCGAGCGGTTTGCCCATCTCCCGCACGATGATCCCGGCCAGCTCGTCGCGGCGCTCGCGATGCAGTTCGGCGACCCGGCGCAGCAGGGCCGCACGCTCCGCCGGCGTGGACGTGCGTCCCCATGTCTGTGCCGCCTCGTGCGCGGCGGCGACGGCGGCCTCGACCTCGTCGGCCGTGAAGTCGGGGTAGGTGGCGAGCGTCTCGCCGGTGGCGGGGTTCACAACCGCATACGTCATCGTCGTTCTCCGTTCGTGTCGACTGAGTGTCGGGTGGCGTCAGGGGCAGGGATCAGGCGGGGATCAGCGTGTACTTGGTCGAGAGGAACTCGTGGATGCCTTCGAGGCCCCCCTCACGGCCCACGCCCGACTGCTTCACGCCGCCGAACGGCGCCGCCGCGTTGGAGACGACGCCCGCGTTCAGGCCCATCATGCCGGTTTCCAGACGGTCGATCATCCGCATGCCGCGCGCGAGATCCTCGGTGAAGACGTAGGACACCAGACCGTACTCCGTGTCGTTGGCGAGGCGCACGGCCTCCTCCTCGTCTCCGAACGTGGCGATCGCCAGCACAGGGCCGAAGATCTCCTCGCGGAGGATGTCGCTGCCGCCGGCCACGTCCGTGATCACGGTGGGCTCGAAGAACGTCCCCGGGCCATCGATGGCCGATCCGCCGGTGAGCAGGCGTGCACCGCGCGCGACGGCATCCGTGACGAGGGCCGCGCTCCCCTCGACGGCCTTGCGGTCGATGAGCGGACCGATCTGCACGCCCTCCTCGGTTCCCCGTCCCACGCGCATCGCGTTCACGCGTTCGGTCACCCGGCGCGCGAACTCGTCGGCGACCGACGTGTGCACGATGAAGCGGTTGGCGGCGGTGCAGGCCTGGCCGATGTTGCGGAACTTCGCGAGCATCGCGCCGTCGACGGCCTTGTCGAGGTCGGCGTCGTCGAACACGACGAACGGCGCATTGCCGCCGAGTTCCATGGACACGCGCAGGACGCCTTCGGCCGCCTGGGCGATCAGCTTCTTGCCCACCGGCGTCGAGCCCGTGAACGAGAGCTTGCGCAGGCGCGGGTCGGCGATGATCGGCGCCGACAGGGCGCCGGAGTGCGTCGTGGTCACGACGTTGACGACTCCGGCGGGCAGCCCCGCCTCGACGAGCAGTCCGACGAACGCGAGCGTCGTCAGCGGCGTCAGCTCGGCCGGCTTGATGACCACCGTGCAGCCGGCGGCGAGCGCCGGGGCGATCTTGCGGGTGGCCATCGCGAGCGGGAAGTTCCACGGGGTGATGAAGAAGCACGGTCCGACGGGGCGCTGGCTGACGATCATGCGTCCCGTGCCCTCGGGGTTCGAGCCGAACCGGCCCGAGATGCGCACCGCCTCCTCGCTGAACCAGCGCAGGAACTCGCCGCCGTAGGTGATCTCGCCGCGCGCCTCCGCGAGAGGCTTGCCCATCTCGAGGGTCATCAGCAGGGCGATCTCGTCGGCGCGCTCCATCAGCAGGTCGAATGCCCGCCGGAGGATGTCGCTGCGGCGCCGCGGCGCGGTCGCCGCCCACTCCTCCTGAGCCGCGACCGCCGCGTCCAGGGCGCGGATGCCGTCTTCGGGCGACGCGTCGGCGATCTCGACCAGGGTCTCACCAGTCGCGGGATCGACGACGGGGAAGGTGCCGGCCGAGCCGGCGACCCACTCGCCGCCGATGAACAGCCCGCGGGGAACCTTCTCGAGCAGTGCGCTTTGCGTGATCAACGTGCGGCCTCCTTCAGGCGACGGGTGCTGGCAGGGGCGTCCGTGGCGAGGGTCTCGCCGCGGAAGAACGCGGGACGTGTCACCGACTGCCAGATCATGAGGGCGATACCCACCACGATGATGAGCATGCCGAGGATGAAGACGATCCCGACGCCGCCGACGTTGGCGCCGGAGCCGTACTCGGGTTTCATGGAGTCGATGAGCGTCGTGAAGAACAGGATGCCGAGGATCACGCCGCCCACGAGCGGGAACAGGAACGTGAAGAAGACGGTGCGCACCGAGTCGAACCACTGCTTGCGGAAGTACCAGACGCACGCGAAAGCCGTGATGCCGTAGTAGAAGCAGATCATCATGCCGAGCGTGAGGATCGTGTCCCAGAGGGTGTTCTCACTCACCACGCGCATGACCGCGTAGAACGCGGAGGCGACCACTGCCGACACGATCGTGGCGAAGCCGGGCGTGAAGAAGCGCGGGCTGACCCGCGCGAACGCCGGCGGGAGGGCGCCGTAGTGTCCCATCGACAGGAGCGTGCGCGCCGGTCCCACGAACGTCGACTGCAGCGACGATGCCGACGAGGTGAGCACCGCGAGCGACACGAGGAAGGCGAGTGGCCCGAGGATCGGTCCGGACAGGTGGAAGAACACGTTGCCCTGGATGTCCTCGTTGCCCAGACCCAGCTCCCCCGTGCCGACCCCGGCGTACATGATCATCGCGACGGCCAGCAGAAGGTAGATCGAGACGATCGTCAGCACCGTGATGGTCGCTGCACGACCCGGCGTCCTCTCGGGGTCCTTCGTCTCCTCGTTCATGGTGAGGGTGACGTCCCACCCCCAGAAGATGAAGATCGACAGCGACAGGCCCGCGGCGAACGCGCTGAACGAGCTGACGGCGAACGGGTTGAACCAGCCGATGTCGAACGGCTGGACGTCGAAGCCCTTGCCGCTGACGGCCTCGACGATGGCGGCGATCGCGAAGAAAAGCAGCACGGCGACCTGGAAGGTCACGAGCACGTACTGCAGCTTCTGGGTGGTCTGCATGTCGCGGTAGGAGATGAAGGTGGCCGCGAGCATGAACAGCAGGCAGACGCCCACGTTGATCCACGTGTTCGACGCGAGGTCGGCGATCTCGGCGTTGCCCGTCACCTGCGACAGCAGCAGGAAGAGGAAGTCGACCGCGACGCCGGCCAGGTTCGACAGCACGAGGATCGTGGCGACCACCAGTCCCCACCCGGCCATCCAGCCAACCCACGGTCCGAAGGCGCGCGCCGCCCAGGTGAAGCTGGTGCCGGCATCCGGCATGCGGTTGTTCAGCTCACGGTAGCCGAAGGCGACCAGGAGCATCGGGATGAATCCCACGAGGATGATCGCCGGGATCTGCGCGCCCACCGCGGATGCCGTGGGGCCGACGGCCGCCGTGAACGTGTACGCCGGGGCGATGCAGGAGATCCCGATGACGACGGCGCCGATCAGGCCGATCGTGCCGGCGCTGAGCCCCTTGCTGGAGAGGGCCCCGGTCGTGGAGGCGGCGTCGGTCGTGGAGGGTGTGCTCATCGTCGAGACTCCTCGGAGTGGGTTCGGGGGACGACGATCACCGGCACGGTGATCTCGTGCAGCATCTTCGCCGCGGTCGAGCCGAGGAACAGGCGGCGCGGCTGCGCGAGGCGGCTCGATCCGACGAGCACGAGTTCACCCGGCTGCCAGTCGAGGTAGGACACGGCTTCCTCGATGCTGTCGCCGGCGGCGACCGCGACATCGGTGTGCAGGCCGCCAGGAAGCTCCGCCCGAGCCGCCGCGAGCACCTCATCGGCCTTCGTCGTGCCGGCGAGGCGGATGGCACCCGTGTCGGCGGACGGCGGAAGATCGACCGGCAGCAGGGAGAGCAGTCGGACGGGCACGCCGAGGGTCTCCGCGAGCGCTGCGGTCTCGGCGATGAGGGCGTCGGCCCCGGGCCGCATGCCGATCGCGACCGTCAGCCGGGTGATGCCGGTCTCGGGCGCGATCTTGCGTGCCCCCCGCGGGACGAGGACGACCGGCACATCCGATGAGTGCAGCAGCTCGCTCGTCGTCGAGCCGAGGCGGTGCCGGCCGCGCGAGGCGCCGTCGGCGGCGCCGACCACGATGTACGAGGCACCCAGCTCGTCGGCGATCTCGATGAGGCCCTCGGCGAACGACTCGGCCGGGCGCACATGGGCGTGCGCGACGACGTCGGCGGGGATCCGGTCGATCGCCTGGGCGATCCAGGTCTGCGCCTGCGCGTGCAGGTGCCGTTCGTACCCGGCATCCGGGGGCGTGATGACGCTGCGGTCGGAGCTGGGCAGGATGATCGCGACGTCGAGCACGGAGTCGAGGGCCGCCGCGAGCCGCGCGGCGAACGCGACGGCGTCGCGTCCGGGCTTGGTCGCGGTGTATCCGACGACGACGTGCCCGCTCACGTGTGGACCTCGTCCAGGATCTGCTGCGCCGCGAGGCGCCCCATGCGGATGGCTCCGTCGACGTGCTGGTAGCCGGCGCCGGCCATGTCGCTGCAGGCGAAGTGGATCGGTCCGACGGGGGTGCGCAGGTCGGCCCCGTAACGGTGCAGGCCGCCGAGGTCGAACGATGCCGCGTACGCGCCGCGCGTCCACTCCTCGCTGCCCCAGTCGCTCTCGTAGTAGACGACCGGATCCTTCGCCTCGGGGCCGTAGTAGTGGCTGAGCGACTCGAGGATGCGCTCCTTGCGCTCCTCGGCGCTGAGGCGGAACAGGTCGTCGGCCGTGCGGTCGGAGACGAAGCCCACGAGGGTTCCGCGCTCATCGCCGTGGTTCGTGTTGTCGTAGGCCTCGTGCGAGAGCTCGTAGGGGCTGAACGCCGTGCCCGACAGGCCCTTCTCTCGCCAGAAGGGCGTCTCGTAGACGGCGTGCACCTTGATGACGAAGCCCATCGAGATGTGCTGGTGCATCTGATGCTGCAGACGCGGCAGCGGCGGCACGAACGAGATGCGGTTGTACAGCACCGGCGCGAGCGCCAGGATCGCGTGGCGGGCGCGAACGGTGACACCGTCGGCGACGGCCACGACGCCCTCTCCCTCGGAGTACTCCAGGGTACGCACCGGCTGGCCCAGGAAGACGTCGTCGCCCAGGCGCTCGGCCAACAGCAGCGGCACCTGCTGCAGTCCGCCGACGACGCGCTTGTCGAGGATGAAGTCGGCGTCGACGAGGTTCGTGTAGCTTCCGGCGGATGCCGCCATCAGCAGCGACTGCAGCAGTGAGAAGGAATGGGTCGGCTTCGTGAGCATCGCCGATCCGGTGGGGAAGGCGAGGTTGCGGATGGCCTCGTCGTCATCGGTCTGCTCGCGCAGCCACGCATCCCAGGAGACGGTGTCCCACTGCGCCGCCTGCGGATGGGCCCAGGGGCGGTCGGGGTCGATCTCGGCGACCATCGCGTCGAGGCGTGCGGTGACCTCCGCGATGACCTTCTCGGTCTCGGCGCTGACGGGGAACATCTCACCCGTGTAGCGGTGGGCGACCCCATCGGGGCCGATATAGACGCTGTCGCCGTCGCGGTAGCGGTCGAAGGTCTCCAGACCCAGCTCGACGATGGTCTCCTTGAGCGCGTCCTGATCGGGCGAGACCCACTGGCCGCCGATCTCGAGCATCGCTCCCTCGATCGTGTCGGTCCACAGCCGCCCGCCCACGCGGTCGCGGGCTTCGAGCACGGTGACCGACAGGCCCGCCTTCTTGAGCTGGTTGGCGGCGGTCAATCCCGCCGCACCGGCGCCGATGACGACGACGTCGCGCGTGATCTCGGTCATTGTGTCTCCTCTGTCGTGGATCCGGATGCGTGGTGCTCCCGCAGCATGTCCCGATAAGCGCTGTCAGAGTGGCCTCGAGGAGACCGAAAGTGGGACATCGCCGGGCGCAAGTGGGACATGGGGCGGGGTGTGGGTGGGATGCCGGGGCGGGGTCAGTGGGCGGCGAGGGCGGCGGCGACGACGTCGATTCCCTCGGTGAGCAGTTCGTCGGAGATCGACAGGGGCGGCAGGAAGCGGATGACGTTGCCGTAGGTGCCGCAGGTGAGGACGATGACGCCCTCCGCGATCGCCGCCTTCGCGACGGCGGAGGTCAGGGCGGCATCCGGGGCCTTCGTCTCGGGGTCGACGAACTCGACCGCGATCATCGCGCCGGCTCCGCGCACCTCGCCGATGCGCGCGTCGGACTGCTGCAGGGACTCGAAGCGGGCGCGGAGGATCCCCCCGATCTCGCGCGCCCGCTCGAGCATCCCGTCGTTCTCGAAGGCGTCGATCGCGGCGATCGCCGCCGCGCAGGCGACCGGGTTGCCGCCGTAGGTGCCGCCGAGGCCTCCGCCGTGGGTGGCATCCATGATCTCGGCGCGACCGGTGACCGCCGCCAGCGGCATGCCGCCCGCGATGCCCTTGGCCGTCGTGATGAGGTCGGGAACGATGCCGAACAGCTCGCTTGCGAACATCGCGCCGGTGCGGGCGAAGCCGGTCTGCACCTCGTCGGCGATGAAGACGACGCCGTTCGCACGGCACCAGTCCACGACCGCCGGCAGGAATCCCTCCGCGGGGACGATGAAGCCGCCCTCGCCCTGGATCGGCTCGATGATCACGGCCGCCAGGTTGTCGGCGCCGATCTGCTTCTCGATGAGCGAGATGGCCTTCGCCGCGGCATCCGCGCCGCTCAGGCCGTCGCGGAACGGGTAGGAGGCCGGCACGCGGTAGACCTCGGAGGCGAACGGACCGAATCCGCTCTTGTACGGCATCGACTTCGCGGTGAGGGCCATCGTGAGGTTGGTGCGGCCGTGGTAGGCGTGGTCGAACGCGACGACGGCCGGGCGGCCGGTGGCCTTGCGGGCGATCTTGATCGCGTTCTCGACGGCTTCGGCGCCGGAGTTGAACAGCGCCGACTTCTTCGCGTGGTCGCCGGGGGTGAGGCGGTTGAGCTTCTCGGCGACGGCGACGTACGACTCGTACGGCGAGATCATGAAGCACGTGTGCGTCATCTGCGCGACGGCGGCCTGCACCGCCGCCACGACGCCCGGGTGGGCATTTCCGACACTGGTGACGGCGATGCCGCTGCCGAGGTCGATGAGCGAGTTGCCGTCGGCGTCGACCACGACGCCACCGCCGGCCGCGACGGCTTCGATGGGCACCGTGTGAGCGACACCCGATGCGACGGCGGCGCTCTTGCGCGCCAGCAGTTCCTGCGAGCGGGGGCCGGGGATCGCGGTGACGAGGCGGCGCTCCTGCGCCAGGGACGGACCGCCGATGACGGCGCTGTCGATGATGCTCATGCCGGGAGCGTATGAGCCGCGGATGCCGAGCCACACCCTCCGCCGTGTACATTCTGTGATCAGGCGCATACGCGGCGTACAGCCACGTCGTGCCCGTCGTCGGGCACCCGCCCCGGATCGACCGAGGACCGCGCCGAGGAGGAGGCCGCCGCCCATGACCGAGACGCAGCCGACTCTGCGCGCGCTTCTCGCGCGCCGCGACCTCGAGCTGCGGCTCGCCTCGAGCGCCGACGATCTCGACGACGGCGCGCTGGACGCTCCGCTGCGCTGGGTGCACAGCTCCGACCTCATCGACCCCACGCCCTTCTTGGCCGATGACCTGCTGCTGCTGACGACGGGCACGCAGTTCGTCGGGCCGGCCGGCGACGGCGAGTCGGGCGAGGACGCCGCCGCCGCCTACGTGTCGCGCCTGCGCGCCCGCGGCGTGCGCGGGCTGGGGTTCGGCACCGAAGTGGTGCGCGACGGCATCCCGCCGACCCTCGTCCTCGCCTGCGCCGCGCAGCGGATGCCGCTGTTCGAGGTTCCCTATCGCACCCCGTTCATCGCGCTGGCACGGGCCAACGCCGAAGCCATCGCCGCTCAGGCCTACGCCCGGCGTACCTGGGCGCTGTCGGCGCAGCGGGCGATCTCTCTGGCCGCACTGCGTCCGGACGGGCTGGCGGCGACCGTCGCCGAACTCGCCGCTCAGCTCGGTGCGTGGGTCGGGCTGTTCGACGCCGCCGGCACCCTGACCCAGAGCGCCCCCGCCGACGCCCTCGACGACGGAGCCGTCGCCGCCGTCACGACAGAAGCCGGTGCCGTGCTGCGCCGCGGGGCGCGTGCGGCGTCGACACTCGAGATCGATGATCGACGCGTCACGATGCAGACCCTCGGCCGTGGAGGGCACCTCCGCGGACTCATCGCGATCGTCGGCGCCGACCTCGACCTGGAGGGACGCAGTGTCGTGACGTCGGTCATCGCGATGGCCGGCCTCGCCCTCGAACAGAACGTGGGACTCGGCCGCGCCCGTGCGGCGCTGCGAGCCGGACTGCTGCAGACGCTCCTCGACGACGACCCGCACCTGGCGCGGCGCGTCTCGCGCGAACTGTGGGGCCCGTTGCCGGCGAGCCCCGTCGTGGTCGGGGTCGCCGCCGTCGCCGCCAACCGCACCGACGCCGCCGTCGACTGGCTCGAGCTGCAGGCCGCCGAACGCGGCGGCTTGTTCTACGCGCGCAGCGGCGACGGCATCGTCGTGGTCGTCTCCGCCGCCGACGAGGGCGCGCCCACCGCGCTCGCGGGTCTGCTGGATGCCGCGGTGGGGCTTTCGGAGCCCACCGACTACAGCGGATTCTCCCGCGCCCACGCGCAGGCCCTCACCGCGCTGCGCACCGCCGTGAGCGGCACCGTTACGCGCTTCGCGGATGCCGCCGGCGTGCTGTCGAGCCTCGACTCCCCTGCCGCCCGCGCCCTCGCCGACGCGCGGCTGCGTCCGCTGCGGGCGCACGACCAGGCCCAGGGCACTGCGCTCGTGGAGACCGTGCGCACCTGGCTCACCCACGACGCGCGCATCGACGAGGCCGCGCGCGCTCTCGGCATCCATCGCCATACGGTGCGCGCCAGGGTGGCGCAGGCGCAGCAGCTGCTGGGTGTGGATCTGTCGAGCTTTCCGGCGCGTGCGGAGCTGTGGGCCGCGCTCGTTGCCGCCGGGTGATGCGGTCTTGGCGGATTCTTGGCGCGGATGTGGGTGAATGGTGGCGGCGAGGATCGGAGGAGCGATGACCCGCGACGGTGCACGGCCACGCCTGCTCTACGTCGAAGACGACCCGACGATCGCGGGGATGACGGTCGAGGTGCTCTCCGAGGTCTATGACGTCACGCACCTGACCGATGGCCTCGCCGCACGGGAGCGCGTGCTCGCCGAGCGCTTCGACGTGCTGGTCGTCGACCGGCGCCTGCCCGGGCTGGACGGCGTGGAGATCGTTCAGGCGATGCGCACCGCACGCCTCACGACGCCCGTGCTGCTGCTGACGGCTCTCGGTGCCGTCGCCGACCGGGTCGACGGCCTCGACAGCGGCGCAAACGACTACCTCGTCAAGCCGTTCGACTTCGAGGAGCTGCTCGCGCGGCTGCGCGCCCTCGTGCGCGGTCACCACGCCGAGGGACGTCGGCGCCACCTCGGCGACTGGACCTTCGTCGCCGAGTCGCGCACCCTCTACGGCGACGGCGGCGAACGCGTCACGCTGACGGCGACCGAGGCGCGCCTGGTGGCGCTGCTGAGCGAGAGCCCCGAGCACGTCTTCTCCCGCGACGAGATCCTCCGTGCCGTCTTCTCCTCCGATGATGCACTGAGCTCGGTCGACACCTACGTGCACTACATCCGCCGCAAGGCGTCGCCCGAGATCATCGAGACCGTTCGCGGTCGCGGCTACCGTGCGGGGAGCCCCTCGTGAGCGACGAGGCCGACCGCCGGCGCGTTCGTCGCGCCGCGGTCCACGTCGGTCTGCTCGTCGGTGCCGCATCGGCCGTCGTGGTGACGGCGGGAGTCGCGCTTCTCGTGGCCGTCCTGCTGCTGTCGGCCCGACCCGAACTGCACCACAACGGCGAGGGCGGCGGCCGCAGCGGTCCGCCGGACGGCGACCGCATCGTCGTCGACGTCGACCGCATCCTCCCCTGGGTCGTCGCGCTCGGTCTCGCCGGGGTGGCGCTGCTCGCCCTCGTCGCCTGGTTCGCCGCCCGCCGCGCGGTGGCCCCGTTGGCCGGTGCCCTGCGGCTGCAGCGCCGCTTCGTCGCCGACGCGAGCCACGAGATCCGCACGCCGCTGACGGCTCTCACGAGCCGGACGCAGATCCTGGAGCGCCGCTACCGACGCGGCGAAGACCTCACCGACACGCTCGCGGCGCTGCGCGCCGACGCGTCGGTCATGGACGCCGTGCTCACCGACATGCTGCTGACGGCGGAGGGAACGGCGACGGATGCCGAGCCCGCCGTCGTCGACGCGGCGCTGACGGCCGCGGCGGCCACGGTGGCGCCGCTGGCCGAGGAGGCGGGCGTGCGCGTCCGCGTCGGTCAGGGCGACGGCGCGGGCCTGCGGGTGCGCCTTCCCCGCGTCACCCTCGACCGGCTCTGCGTCGCGCTCCTGGACAACGCAGTGCAGCACACCCCGGGCGGCGGCGAGGTCGCACTGTCGGCGCGATCCGACGGACGGGGGGTCGCGATCCGGGTGCGCGACGGCGGCAGCGGCATCGCCGATGCCGATCGCGAGCGCATCTTCGAGCGCTTCGCCCGCGGCCCGGAGTCGGGGCGGCGGCGCGGCTTCGGCCTGGGTCTCGCGCTCGTGCGCGAGGCGGCCGAGGCGGCCGGGGGCCGGATCGAGATCGAGCGGACGTCGGCGGCCGGTACCACCATGCTGCTCTGGCTGCCGCAGGCTGCGTAGCGGCCTCAGGCCGCGGGCGCCGTAGCGGCCTCAGTCCGCGGTCGCCGCGACGGTCTCGACGCCGACGCCCGCGACCCATCGACGGACACCGGCGTCGGTGACCGTCATCGCCGACCGCAGCGGCGCGTCCCACAGCCACCCGGTGTCCTCGCCGGCAGCGACGGCGAGGGCGGTCGCCCACACGTCGGCGGTGGTGAGGTCGTCCGCAACGACCGTCGCGCTCACCGCAGCCGACACCGCGATGCCGGATCGAGGGTCGACGAGGTGCGCTCCCCGCTCGGCGGTTCCGGAGGTGGCGACGGCGCCGTTGCGCACCCGCAGCGTCGCCAGGGCCGCCCCCGGCCGCACCGGGTCGGCGATGCCGACGGTCCACGACCAGGGCGCACCGGGCGCGGTCCACACCCTCAGGTCGCCGCCGACGTTGATGCCGACGGCGCTCACCCCGGGCATCGCGAGCAGCGGCTGGAGGTGCGCCGTCGCGGCGACATCCGTCGCCCAGCCCTTCACGTAGCCGGTGGGATCGAAGCCTTCCCGCCAGAAGGCGCTGAACCGCCCGCCGGTCGCCTCCTCGACTCGTCGGCAGGCATCGGCGACATCCGTCAGCCGCGGATCGGCGTCGGCGAAGCTCAGCTCGCCGCGGCGCAGCCGCGAGATCTCCGAGTCCGCACGGTACGTCGAGAAGATCGCCTCCAGCTCGCGGAGCGCCGCGACGGTGGAAGCCGCGGCATCCGTCGCCGCCGCGCACGCGTCAGGAGTGCCGATGACGTGGATGCTGGCGGTCGTGCCCATGAGCTCCGCCGTCCAGGCGCGGCGGCTGGGTTCGCTCATGCCGAGGCCTGGTCGATCGCCGACTGGAGCGAGTCGAGGTACCCGGTGCTCGTGTACGTCGCCCCCGACACCATGTCGATCTGCGCGCTCTGGGCCGAGAGCGTCTCGGAGATCAGCTGCGGCAGGGCGTCCTGGTTGATCTGACGGTCGCGGCTGCTGTAATCGGGGTAGGCCGGCGTCTGCACGTCGGTGATCACGCCGCCCGAGACGGTGATCTGCACCTGCAGCGCCCCGTAGCGCGTGTTGACCGCGGAGCCCGTGAACGTGCCGTCGGCGAGCCCGCTCTTCGACGTGGTCGTCGTCGAAGAGGTCGCCCCCGACGACGAGCTCGAACTCGACCCGCCGGGGGTCGTCGTGGTCGACGAGGTCCCGGCCGACGGCGACGCCGGAGCCGGGGTGACGCGGGTGGCGTCCGTGCGATTCGCGTTCAGCGGTGCGGCGACGGCCGCGTCCTCGGGAAGGGAGGTGCGATAGCTGAACAGCAGCACGAGGCCGCTGACGGTCGCGAGCAGGGCGTAGACGATTCTCTTCATGGTGGTGTCCTCTCTGAACTCAGACGCCGAAGGCTTCGCTGTGGATTTGAGCGGCCGGCACCCCGGCAGCCCGCAGGTCGCGACGCACCGAGGCCATCCACGGCTCGGGGCCGCAGAGGTAGACGTCGTGATCGTGGATGCCGGGCACCATCCGCCGCAGCATCTCCGCGCCACGCCCATCGGCGAACGTCACCGGCAGCCACGTCGATCCGGCGCGGCGGCGCGGACCGTGCAGAGCCACGTGGTGCAGGCCCCGGCGCGCGACCAGGCGCTCGATCTCGCGCACGCGCATCGACTCGGCCGCCGCATGGTCGCGAGTGATCAGGATCGCCTCGCCGGGCGCATACGGCTCGGCCTCGAGAAGCGAGACGAGGGGTGCGACGCCGGCGCCGGCACCCATCATGACGATCCCCCGCCGCGTCCGCGCCTCGCCCGTGAACTCGCCGTAGGGCCCTTCGATCAACACGCGCGTGCCCCGGCGGAGAGTCGCCAACCGGCGCGTCCCGTCGCCGACCATGCGGGCCGCGACGACGAGTTCGCCGCGGCGGGGGTCGGCCGCCAGCGACAGCGGGACTCCGCGCGTCCAGCCGGGTGCGCCCAGAAACCGCCAGACGAAGAACTGACCGGCGCGGGCGCCGAGGCGCTCCAAGCCGCGTCCGCGCATGCGGACCACGACGCCCACCGGCCCGTCTGCCTCGACGGCGACGACGCGGATGTCGTGACGCGCGGAGCGCCACAGCGGCAGCGCCACGCGGAAGACGATGACCGCGGCGGCGGTCGCCGCCCACAGTCCCCACCAGTACACCTCGGCGAGCGGATGCGCGGCGAAATCGGCGCCGGTCCACAGCATGTGCGGAATCGCCAGCCCGACACCGAGGTACCCGTACAGGTGCAGCAGGTGCCACGACTCGTAGCGCATGGCACGCCGCGCTCGGCGGATGCTGGTCACCACGACGAGCACCAGCAGGCCCGTTCCCGCCGTCGCGAGCATCATCCCGGGGTAGTTCCAGACGAAGTCCCACAGCTGGGCGATCACGTTGACACCGGCCTGGGCGGCGTAGCCGACCACCAGCAGGGCGATGTGGGCCAGCAGCAGCCAGAACGACCAGAAGCCGACCCAGCGGTGCATCCGCGTGATCGCATCGCGCCCGAAGGCTCGCTCGAACAGCGGCACGCGCGCCATCAGCAGCACCTGGTACAGCAGCAGATTCGCCGAGACGAGACCAGTGATCCGCCCCAGCGTGTTCAAGGTGTCGGCATCCATCGCCCGCAGGTCCTGCACGGCGCCACCGGCGATCCACAGCGCGACGACGAACAGGCTCGTCGCCCAGATGACGCCGATCGCGAGCAGCCGCCAGAGGGGGCGGCGCGAGCGGATGCCGACGCGCGGCACGGCGGCGATGAATGTGGATCGCGTGGCGGCCTGTGTGGTCATGCGTCGAGCGTCGCCGACCGGCTCTGAGACAAGGCCAAGAATCAGCGGCTCACGCGGCATCCATAGGAATCTGATAGCCCGCCGACACGGACGATCAACATCCGCAGCTGCGCCGCAGCACGACCCGCGGCGCGAACACCGCGTCGAAGCGGGCGTGCCCGTCGGGCAGCGCACCGGCGGTGCCGGCGAGGATGCGGGCGGCGGCGCGCCCCATCGCCTCCATCGGCTGGCGCACGGAGGTGAGTGTCGGCGTGCTGAGCCGACCGGCCAGGATGCCGTCGAACCCGGTGACGGCCACCTCGTCGGGCACGCGCACGCCGAGGCCGGCGAGCGCATCCAGCGCCATGAGGGCGTGCTGGTCGCTCGCGCAGACGAGAACACGCGGCAGCGCACCGCGGACGTGGAGCGCGCCGAGCTGCTCGAGCATCCGATGCGGACCGCGCACGGTGCCGTCGATCGGCTCGTCACGGGGACGCAGACCCCACCGCATCAGCGACGCCCGGTACTCCCGAAAGCGTTCGGAGTTGTCGAAGCCCTCCTGGCGCCCGACGAAGGCGACGTCGTCGTACTGGTGGTCGCCGACGAGGTGGTCGATCAGCGCATGTTGTCGTCGACGAGGCCCGTCTCGGGGTGGGCCATCGCGGCCATCGACGTCCAGGTGTCGGTGGCGTAGCGCAGGAGCTCGCGGGCGTCCTTCCCGCTGGGATGGCCGGGACCCCCGGCTCCATCCGCAGCGCTGTTCTGCGCTCCGGCGCCGTCGGGGGGCGCCGCGGTCACGGGCGCACCTCCCGCCAGTGCACCGAACGTGAGTGCGGCGATCGCGCGCGACGACGGCCGCAGTCGCGGAGGAGATTTCCGCCCAGGAGGACGGATGCCGCGACAACATCCTCCCGACGCGAAATCTCCTCCCGCAGCGCAGCACGACTGAGCCGAAGCGCACCACGACCGGGGAGGATCGCCCTGCCCGACGAGATCGGCCAGCGAGATCGGCCGGCGCGCTCAGGCGGTGCCGTCGTCGAGGTTGTCCGACAGGATGCCGAGCACGTGCGCCCGCACGACGCGGGCCCTCTCCCCCAGCACGCCCGCGACGGCATCCACGAACGCCTCCACGAACGCGGCGTGTGCGACCCGCGAGGTGTGGGCAAGCTCCTCGCGGAAGCTGACGCCGGTCGGGGTGATCACGAGCGAACGGTCGGCGAGGTCGGCCAGCGGGCTGGACGCGAAGGAGGTCAGGGCCAGCACGCGCGCGCCGGCGCTGCGCGCGGCCTCCGCGGCCCGCACGCTCGCGGCGTTCGCCCCCGAACCGCTCACGACGACGCACACGTCGGCGGACGACAGCTGACGCGCCGCGATCTGCTGTGCGATGGCGTCCGCGATCACCTCGGCGGGACGGCCGACCGCCGTCAGCCGCATGGCCAGATCGCTCGCGACCGGCGCCGACAGGCCGTTCGCGACGACCAGCAGGCGCGAGGCGCGGGCGACGTCGGCGACCGCGGACGACACATCGTCAGCGCTCATCAGGCTCACCGCCGTGGTCAGCGACTGCGCGGTGCGGGCGAGGGCTGCGCGCAGCTCGCCGAGCGGGCCGTCACCGTGGTCCGCATCGCGCGGCGGCTGCGCGCCGAGTTCCGCCGCCAAGGCGACGCGCAGTTGCGGATAGCCGCGATAGCCGAGCGACTGACACGCCCGCACGACCGATGACCGGGCGACGCCGGCGCGGTCTGCCAGCTGCTGCGCGGTGAGCTCCACCACCGCGTCGGGCTCGGCGACGATGAGGTCGGCGACCCGCCGCTCGGTGGGCTGCAGGCCGTTGCGCATCGCGGCGATGCGCACCGTCGTCGGCGCGTCAACGGGCACGCGGACCCTCCATGATTCGCCGGCGGAGCGCCCCGCTCGCCGCGTCGATCGCCATCGTGACGACGATCACCACGATGAGCAGCATCCCCACGGTGGACCACTCCCGGTACTGGGTGTAGGACGTCAGCATATCGCCGATGCCGCCGACGCCGATGAGGCCCAGAACGGCCGAGGAGCGCACGTTGATCTCGAACCGGTAGAGCCAGAACGACAGGAACACCGGCTGCGCCTGCGGCCACACGCCCCACCGCAGCACCTGCGCCGTCGACCCACCTGCGGCCCGCGCCGCCTCGATCGGCCCGGGCGGCACCGCCTCGACCGCTTCGTAGCCCCATTTTCCGAGCGTGCCGATGCCGTTGACGGCCAACGCGAGCGCACCCGTCAGCGGGGTCAGCCCGGTGACCGAGAGGATGATGATCGCGATGATCAGCTCCGGCACCGCGCGGATCACCGAGAACACGAGCCGCAGCGCGGCGCGCAGCCAGAGGGGTCCGAATCCACGGGCCGCAACGAGGCTGAGCGGCGTCGCCAGCAGGATGCCGAGCACCGTGCCCACCCACGCCATCTCGATGCTCCGCCACGTCTGCCAGAGCGCCTCGGGCAGCTTCGACCACTCCGGCGCGGAGAACATGAGCCACAGGTAGCGGCCGATGTCGGCGGGTAGGTCGGCCAGACGGCTCCACGAGATCTGGACCGACCAGAAGGCGGCGACCACGACGACGGTCACGATGACCGCGGCGATCGCGCGCCACGGCGACCGGCGGCGCGATGGGACCTGCAGGGCGCGCGGCCGGTGTGCGGCGCGCGGGGCGAGGGCGGTCATACGAGCCTCCGTCTGATGGCGTCGCTCATCAGGTCGATCACGACGACCACGACGAGCACTTCGAGGATGATGAGGGAGAGCTGGTCGTAGCGGTAGAACGTGCGGACCGCGTCGATGAGCAGCCCGATCCCTCCGGCGCCGACGAGCCCCAGCACCGTCGAGGCGCGCACGTTCAGCTCGAACACGTACAGGGTCTGCGACACGAATGCCGGCCACGCATCGGGGAGGGCGACGGCGCGGTTGATCTGCGCCTGCGTGCCACCGGCGGCCCGACCGGCTTCGATGGCACCGGCATCCTGCGCGTCGATCGCCTCGGAGACGAGCTTGACGATGATGCCGATGTTGAAGATCGCGAGGGCGAGGATGCCGGGAAGCGCGCCGACGCCGACCATCGCGACGAGCACCGCCGCGTAGACGAGCTCGGGCACCGCGCGGATCACATTCAGCAGGGTCCGCACCGCACCGCGGAAGGCGGGGTGCGGATTGGTGGGCCGTGCCGCCCAGAACGACAACGGCAGCGAGATCGCGGCCCCCACGACGGTTCCCAGCACCGCCATCTGCAGCGTCTCGAGCATCGGCGCGACGGTGCGCGGAAAGAACGACCAGTCGGGCGTGAGCAGTTCGACGATCTTCGTGGCACCGTTTCGCCAGTTCGCGACGATCGGCGCGACATCCAAGCCCACGCCGATGCCCGGAAGGCACGTGAACACCGTGATCACGACGACGACCGCCACCGCGATCCACGTGCCGGCGCGGCGTCGAGGCCGCTCGGGCACCACCAGCGCGGATGCCGCGGGCGCGACGCTCATCGATCGAGCCGATCGTCGCCGGTCAGCGACCGTCCGTAGATGTTCTCGAAGTCGGCATCCGTCGCGCTCGCGGCCGGCCCGTCGAAGACGACCTCCCCGGCGCGCATGCCGATGATGCGCGCGCCGTACTGCCGCGCGAGATCGAGCAGGTGGATGTTGACCAGCACCGTGATGCCGAGGTCGGCGTTGATCCGCCGCAGATCGCCCATGACGCCGTGCGCGGTGGGCGGGTCGAGACTCGCGACCGGCTCATCGGCGAGGACGATCCGCGGCTGCTGCGCAAGGGCGCGCGCGATCGCGACGCGCTGCTGCTGGCCGCCCGACAGGGCCGAGGCCCGATCCCACACCTTCGACAGGATGCCGACGCGATCGAGCGCCTCGAAGGCGATCTGCTTGTCGGCGTCGCGGTAGGCGCCCGCCAGGGTGCGCCAGTACGGCGTGTGGGTGAGACGCCCCACGAGCACGTTGTTCAGCACGGTCGTCCGACCGGCGAGGTTGAACCCCTGAAACACCATGCCGATCTGCCCGCGGAGGTGGCGAAGGCGCGTGCCCCGTGCGTTGTCGACGCGCTCGCCGCCGACGGTCACGGTGCCCTCCGTCACGGGCACGAGGCCGTTGATCGTGCGGATCAGCGTCGACTTTCCCGACCCGGAGAGGCCGACGATGCAGACCCTCTCGCCCGGCGCGATCTCGAGATCCACACCGCGCAGGCCCACGGTGCCGTTGGGGTAGCGGACGGTGACCCCGTCCAGACGGATGCCCCAGGGCACCGCGGCCGCAGCCGCGATGCCCTGGGGCAGGATGCGATCCGTCACTGCAGTCCCAGCTGCTGGGCGGCCCGCGCGACGACGTCGAGCGATGCGGGGTTGGCCGGCGCGAGCTTGGTGATGGAGTAGATGCTCTGCAGCACCTTCGAGCCCTCGTCGGTGTTGGAGTAGGACTCCAGCGCCTGCGTGATCTTGTCCTGCAGCGCCGGCGACAGCTTCGACGAGACGGCGACGCCGTCGTTGGGGATCGGGTCGCTCAGGGCGAACACGACGACCTTCTGGCCCACGTCGGGGGTGTCCTTCTTCACGAGCGTGCGCGCGTCCCAGAAGCTGAAGCCGACCTCGGCATCGCCCTTGTAGACGGCCATGACCGAGGCGTCGTTGGCGGTGACCGGGATCTTCTGGAACCCGTTGTCGATGTCGATGCCCTTCTCCTTGAGGGCGAGCATCGGGTAGATGTAGCCGGCAGGAGAGCCGGGGCCGAGCACAGCGACCTTCGCGCCGGCGATCTTGGTGATCGCGTCGAGGCCGCTCGGGGTGGCGAGCTTGTCGGTGCCGTTGCAGTAGAGCATCCCGTCCTTGTCGACGGGGGTGTCTGAGCAGTACTTGCTCGGGTTGTTCGTCATGAACTGGGCCGGGTAGGTGATGGCGCCGTTGCGCTCGGTCTGCAGCACGACCTTCGCGCCGTACCGGTCGCTGGCCTGCCACAGCTGCAGCGACGGCAGGAAGCCGATCTGCGCCTGGTCGGCGCCCATCGCCTCGACGGCGGCCTGGTAGTCCTTCGACACGACGCCCGTGACGGGGATGCCGAGTTCCGAGCTCAGCATGTCGGTCAGGGGCTTGGCGGTGTCGACGAGTCCGGCCTGGTCCTGCGAGGGGACGAGAGCGAGAACGAGCGAGGTCGGGTCGGCGGCGGGCGCGGCGGAGCCGGAAGCGTCGGAGCTGCCGGAGCAGCCGGCGAGCGCGACGGTGGCGGCGAGCGCCGTCGCGGCGACCGCGGCCAGTCGGAGGCGGGTGATGCGCATGAGGTGTCCTTCGGTGTCGGGTGATGCGTGTGTGCGGGAGGGTCAGCGGGTACGCGCGTGGGCGTGCACCCATTCGGTGAGGGCGGGAAGGAGTTCGGGGAGCGTGGCGGCGTGGAAGTCGGGGGTCGCGGCGGCGTCGGGGTAACCGCCGACCAGCGCCGTGGCATGGCCACGCGCGTGCGCCGGGGCGAGGTCGTTGCGCCAGATGTCGCCGACGGCGAGGACGTCGGCATCCGCATCGAGCGCGTCGAGCAGCGCGGCGAGTCCGTCGGGCTTGCCGGCGTCGACGACGACGCTGTCGAACAGACCGTCCAGCGCGAGCGCCGTCAGCGCCTCCGGGATGCGCACACCGGGAGCGTTCGTGACCAGAATGCGCTCCGCGTCGACCGTCGCGAGGAAGGTGGCGAGGCCCTCGGGGGCGAGAACGGGAGCGTCGTCGGACGCGAGCTGTGCGCGGCTGGCGGCGTAGCCGCGCGCGAGGTGCTCGGGGGCGGCTCCGGCCGCGACGGCGCGCACCCGCACGAGGTCGTAGGCGTCGATGGCGTCATCGCCGTCGGAGAGGCCGGTGGCGATCTCATCGACGAACGACGGCGACAGTCCGGCCTCGCTGGCGACGGCGCGGGCGTACGCGCGCACCGGCCCGTCGCCGAGGGCGACGGTACCGTCGAAGTCGAAGATGAGAATGGGACGAGGCACGGATCTCCCTGCGGGTGACGAACGCGTCCGTGAAGCTGGACGCTTTGTCCATAGTGAAGGACATGTGTGGACGTAATGACCACGGCAGATGAACATCCGGTAAAAAGTGGCGGGGAGCTCTCGCGACTCGACGCCGCGGCCGCGCTCGCCACGGGCGATCCCGCGGCCGCCTTCGACCTCCTCCCCTGGCTCGGCACCTCGATCGACGCCGACGCCGCCGCGCGCCGATTCGACGCATGGGGGCTGTCCACGGTCATCGACGAGAACACGGGCACATCCGTGGTCGCGGCGTCGGTCTTCAGGGCGCTCCACGAGCGCGCCGGCATCGACGCCCGCTTCCCCGTCGGCAACGCCGGCCTGCTGCACGTCTACGGCTATCTGCTGTCGACGACGCCGACCCCCTACGGCCTCAAACGCGAGCGCTGGTTGGACGGCGACCTCGCCCGCGCCTACGGGCTGGCCGCCGACGCCTTCCTCCCCTGGGCGGTGCCGACGGGCGAGACCCTGCTGGCGCGGGTCGCCGCTGCCGCCGCCGCACTGGTGGAGCGCACTCCGGTGCGCCGTCAGCGGGTGCACGACACGGAAGCCGTCATCGCGATCGGGCGCGCCGCGGCATCCGGCCCTTCCGCCCTCGCCTACGCGCTGATCAACGGCGGCATCCAGCGACTGATCACGACGTTCCCGGTCGCCTCGCCCGCGGCCGTCCTCGACGAAGTGGATGCCGCCGCCCCGCGCCTGCGCTGGAACGCCGTCGCCTGAGCGGTCCGCGCCCACACCACCGGAGGAGATTTCACCCCGGGAGGACGGATGCCGCAGCGGCATCCTCCCGGCGTGAAATCTCCTCCCGGAGCGTGACCCGCGCCCGCCTCAGTCGCGCGGGGCGTGCACCTCGAGGAACTCGTACAGGTCGGTCGTGTCGACGCCGGGGAACGCGCCGGTCGGCAGCGTCGCGAGCAGCGTCCGGGGCGTGCGCACATTCGGCCACGCCTGATCGCGCCACTGCGACTCCAGCTCGGCGGGAGCGCGCCGGCAGCACACCTCGACCGAGTGACGGGAGACGCTGCGGTTGGTGGTCTCGCGCCCGACGAACCACTTCGTGTCGTCGAAGCGCACGCCCACCGACACCGAGTGCGCACCCTCACTGGAGGTCTCCACGCGGGCCGTGCACCAGAACGTGCCGTTGCCGGTGTCGGTGTACTGGTAGTACGGGTTGAATTTGTCGGGAATGTCGAACACGGCGCGGCTCGTCCAACGCCGACAGCACAGCTGCCCCTCGATCGAGCCGAGCCGATCGGCCGGGAAGTTCACGTCGTCGTTCTCGTACGCCTTCGTGATGGTGCCCGACTCGTGCACCTTCAAGAAGTGCACCGGGATGCCGAGATGCCGCGTCGCCAGATTGGTGAAGCGGTGCGCCGCGGTCTCGTACGACACCGAGTACGCATCGCGGAGGTCTTCGATCGACAGCGCGCGCCGCGACTTCGCGTCGTGCAGCACCGGGACGGCGTGATCTTCAGGGATCAGGAGAGCCCCGGTCAGGTAGTTCGTCTCCACCCGCTGACGCAGGAACTCGGCGTAGGAGCGCGGCTCGGCGTGCCCGAGGATGCGGCTGGCGAGCGCCTGCAGCACCGCGGTGCGGGAGTCCCCCTTCGCGGGCACCGTGCTCGACAGGTACAGCCGGCCGTGCTTGATGTCGGCGACCGAGCGCGTCGAGGCCGGCAGATCGGCGACATAGTGGAGGGAGAATCCCAGGTGAGCGGCGATATCTGATGCCGTGCGCTGCGTGAGCGGCCCGCCCGGGTGGTCGACGGCGCGAAGGATGGCGCGGGCGTGCTCCTCGAGCTCGGCGAAGTAGTTGTCCTGGCGACGCATGAGGTGGCGCAGCTCGACGTTCGCCCGACGCGCCTCCTCGGGAGTAGCGGAGCGCTCGTCGCCGAGTCGCTCGATCTCGCCCTGCAGCGCGAGCAGCGCGCGCAGCGCGTCGTCGGGCAGAGACTTGCCGATGCGGAACGGCTCGATGCCGAGGGCGCGGAACGTCGAGCCCTTCATGGCGCGCTCGAGCGCGATCTCGAGCGTGGCGCGCTCGTCGAGTGGCTCGGCCTCGAGCAGCTGATCGACCGTGGCACCGAGCGCCTTCGCAATGGCACGGAGGAGCGTGAGTTTGGGTTCGCGCTTGCCCGTCTCGATCATCGACAGCTGGCTCGGCGCCCGTTCGACCGCCGCGGCGAGTTCGTCGAGGGTCATCCCGCGGGCGGTGCGCAGCTGGCGGATGCGCCGGCCGATCGTGAGCGCATCGGCCTCCTCCTCGGACGCTGTCGTGGAGGCCGCCACGGGAACATCGATGTTCGTCATGTCCGGGATTGTGTCACAGAACGTGAAGTTTGATCAATCTTCACAGTGGTATTGGTTACTTCTGGCCTCGAACTTCACCCAAAGTGGAGACACGAGCCACCGCCGGCACCGCCCGGCATCCGATGAAGGAGAGCACCATGACGATCCAGGCCACCCCCGGTCAGCCGCCCCTCCGCGCCGGCGACCAGACGCAGACCGCCGCCGAGCTGCAGGAGATCTGGGACACCGACCCCCGCTGGGACGGCGTGCAGCGCACGTACACCGCCCAGGACGTCATCCGCCTGCGCGGCAGCGTCCGCGAGGAGAACACCCTCGCCCGCCGCGGCGCGGAGAACCTCTGGAACCTCCTGCACACCGAGGACTACATCCGCGCGCTGGGCGCCTACACCGGCGGCCAGGCCGTGCAGCAGGTCCGTGCGGGCCTGAAGGCCATCTACCTCTCGGGGTGGCAGGTCGCCGCCGACGGCAACCTCGCCGGCCAGACCTACCCCGACCAGAGCCTCTACCCGGCCAACTCGGTTCCCGCCGTCGTCCGCCGCATCAACAACGCCCTGATCCGCCAGGACCAGATCGAGCACGCGGAAGGCACGCTCACGCAGGACTGGCTGGCGCCCATCGTCGCGGATGCCGAGGCGGGCTTCGGCGGCCCCCTCAACGCGTACGAGCTGGCGCAGTCGCTCATCCAGTCGGGTGCCGCGGGCATCCACTGGGAAGACCAGCTCGCCAGCGAGAAGAAGTGCGGCCACCTCGGCGGCAAGGTGCTGGTGCCCACGCAGCAGCACATCCGCACCCTGAACGCGGCTCGGCTCGCCGCCGACGTCGCCGGCGTGCCAACCGTCATCATCGCCCGCACCGACGCGCTGGCGGCCGACCTGCTCACCAGCGACGTCGACCCGCGCGACCAGGAGTTCACGACCGGCGAGCGCACCAGCGAGGGCTTCTACCGGGTGCGCCCGGGCCTGGAGGCGGTGATCAGCCGCGGCCTCGCGTTCGCACCCTACGCCGACCTTCTGTGGGTGGAGACCGGAGAGCCCGACATCGAGCTGGCCCGCGCGTTCGCGAGCGCGATCCACGAGCAGTTCCCCGGCAAGATGCTCGCCTACAACTGCTCGCCGAGCTTCAACTGGAAGCGTCACCTCAGCGACGAGCAGATCGCGACCTTCCAGCAGGAGCTGGCCGACCTCGGCTACAAGTTCCAGTTCATCACGCTGGCCGGCTTCCACGCCCTCAACTACTCGATGTTCGATCTCGCCTCCGGCTACGCCGAGCGCGCCATGAGCGCGTACGTCGAGCTGCAGGAAGCCGAGTTCGCTGCGGAGTCCCGCGGCTACACCGCCACCAAGCACCAGCGCGAGGCGGGCACCGGCTACTTCGACTTCGTTTCCACGGCGCTCAACCCCGACAGCGCGACCCTGGCTCTGGTGGGATCCACTGAGGCCGAACAGTTCCACTGAGCACCACCCCGCGACCCACCGACACAGAAAGAGCAGGGCCATGACTCCCACCGCCACGGGCACCGCGCCCGCATCGACCATCACCATCACCGGACCGATCCGCGACCGCTACGAGGAGATCCTCACCCCCGCGGCCATCGCGTTCCTCGCCGAGCTCCATGTCCGCTTCGCCGGCCGCCGTCACGACCGCCTCGCCGACCGGATGCGGCGCCGTTTCGAGATCGGCAACGGGCACGACCCGCAGTTCCGCTCCGACACGGCCCACATCCGCGAGGATGCCGAGTGGCAGGTCGCCGGGGCGGGTCCGGGCCTGGAGGATCGCCGCGTCGAGATCACCGGCCCCACCGACCCGAAGATGACGATCAACGCGCTCAACTCGGGCGCGAAGGTGTGGCTGGCCGACCAGGAGGATGCCACGAGCCCCACCTGGCGGAACGTCATCGAAGGTCAGCTCTCGCTGTTCGACGCGATCCGCGGACAGCTGTCGTACACGAGCCCCGAGGGCAAGGAGTACCGCGTCACCGCCGAGCAGACCCCCACGATCGTGATGCGTCCCCGCGGCTGGCACCTGGTCGAGAAGCACATCCGCTACACCGACCGTGCCGGGCGCGACCTCGCGGCATCCGGCTCGCTCGTGGACTACGGCCTGTACTTCTTCCACAACGCGCAGCGTCTGATCGACAACGGCGTGGGCCCCTACTTCTACCTGCCGAAGATCGAGTCGGCGGAGGAGGCGAAGCTGTGGGACGACGTCTTCACCTTCAGTGAGAACCACCTCGGCATCCCGCACGGCACCATCCGCGCGACGGTGCTCATCGAGACGCTGCCGGCGGCGTTCGAGATGGAGGAGATCCTGTTCGAGCTGCGCGACCACGTCGCGGGTCTGAACGCGGGCCGCTGGGACTACATCTTCTCGATGATCAAGAACTACCGCGGCCGCGGCGCGCGGTTCGTGCTGCCCGACCGCAGCCAGGTCACGATG
>NZ_MEEL01000040.1:0-30013 GCF_001724435.1 Microbacterium sp. SCN 69-37 | reverse complement strand
GAAGGCGCTCGAGGAGGCCGACGGCGACCTCGAGAAGGCCGTCGAGATCCTCCGCCTCAAGGGCGCGAAGGGCAACGCGAAGCGTGCCGACCGCTCCACCAGCGAGGGCCTCGTCGCCGCCGCCCTCAACGACGGCAAGGTCACCATCCTCGAGTTGAACACCGAGACCGACTTCGTCGCCAAGAACGAGCGCTTCATCGCTCTCGCCGACCAGGTGCTCGCGGCCGCCGCCGCCATCAGCGCCGACTCCGTCGAGGCCGCGCTGGCCGCGGATGCCGAGGGCAAGACGGTCGCCGAGCTCATCTCCGATGAGGCAGCGATCATCGGTGAGAAGGTCGAGCTGCGTCGCGTGCGCACGATCACGGGTGACAAGTTCGAGATCTACCTGCACAAGACGAGCAAGGACCTTCCGCCGCAGGTCGGCGTCGTGCTCGCCTACACCGGTGACGACGCCGAGACCGCGCGCTCGATCGCGCAGCACATCTCGTTCGCCAACCCGACCTACCTCTCGCGCGAGGACGTCCCGGCCGAAGAGGTCGAGAAGGAGCGCGAGATCGTCACGGAGATCTCCCGCAACGAGGGCAAGCCGGAGGCGGCGCTGCCGAAGATCGTCGAAGGCCGCGTGAACGCGTTCTTCAAGCAGGTCGCTCTGCTGGATCAGGACTACGCGAAGGACAACAAGCTGTCCGTCGCCAAGGTCGCCGGCGACGCCGGCATCACGATCACCGACTTCGCCCGCTTCAAGGTCGGCGCGTAAGTCGCGTCAAGGGGTCCGCATTCACCGAATGCGGACCCCTTTTCCATGCCCCGCCTTCGATAGTCTGCATCTCGACGAGAGGAACCCCCCGTGACCGATGAGAATACCGGACGCCGTCGCGTCCTCCTGAAGCTGTCCGGGGAGGCCTTCGGAGGAGGCCAGCTCGGTGTCAACCCCGACGTCGTCGGTCAGATCGCACGCGAGATCGCCGCGGCGGTCGACCGGGTGGAGATCGCCATCGTGGTGGGCGGTGGCAACTTCTTCCGCGGAGCGGAACTGAGCCAGCGTGGCATGGACCGCGGGCGCGCCGACTACATGGGCATGCTCGGCACCGTGATGAACGCGCTCGCGCTGCAGGACTTCCTCGAGCAGGCCGGCGCTGCCACACGTGTGCAGTCGGCCATCTCGATGACTCAGGTCGCAGAGCCCTACATCCCGCGTCGCGCCGAGCGGCACATGGAGAAGGGCCGCGTGGTCATCTTCGGCGCCGGCGCCGGTTTGCCCTACTTCTCGACCGACACGGTCGCCGCGCAGCGCGCTCTCGAGATCGGCGCGGACGAGGTCCTGGTCGCCAAGAACGGCGTCGACGGCGTCTACACGGCTGACCCCAAGACGAACCCGGATGCCGTCCGGATCGACACCATCACGTATCGCGACGCCCTCCAGCGGGGCCTGAAAGTCGTGGACTCCACGGCGTTCAGCCTGTGCATGGACAACGGCATCGACATGCGTGTCTTCGGCATGGAACCCGCGGGCAACGTCACCCGCGCGCTCCTGGGCGAATCCATCGGCACGCTCGTCACCGTCTGAGCCGCTCAAGGCTGCGCACTAGACTTTTCCCTGACGTACCGAACGAATGGAGTGACCGTGATCGCCGAGATCCTGGCTGACACGTCCGCCCGCATGGACCGCGCCGTGGAGGCTGCGAAGGATGACTTCGCGACCGTGCGCACGGGTCGTGCAAACCCCCAGCTCTTCCAGAAGATCCTGGTCGACTACTACGGTTCCCCGACCCCGCTCGCCCAGCTGGCATCCCTGAACACGCCGGAAGCGCGCACTCTGGTCGTCACGCCCTATGACAAGTCCGCTCTCAAAGCGATCGAGCAGGCGATCCGCGACATGCCGAACCTGGGCGCGAACCCGTCCAACGACGGCAACATCGTGCGTGTGTCGATGCCGGAACTGACGGCCGAGCGTCGCAAGGAGTACGTGAAGCTCGTTCGCACCAAGGGGGAAGACGCCAAGGTGCACCTTCGCGGCATCCGTCGAAAGGCGAAGGATGAGCTCGACGCGCTCAAGAGCGAGGTCGGCGAAGACGATCTCGTGCGTGCCGAGAAGGAGCTGGACGCCGTCACGCGCAGCCACGTCGACGAGATCGACGAGGCACTCAAGCGCAAAGAAGCCGAGCTTCTCGAGGTCTGAGGACGTGCCGACCACCGACTCGCCGGGAGATGCCGGGCTCGGAGGCGCTCCGGACCCGGAGGGGGACCGCACGCGCTCCGCAAGCTCGGCGAGCTTCCAGGCTCACGTGCGCGCCGCGCGCACCGAGATCGAGCACCAGATGGACCGGGCTCGCGCCGACTTCGAGGAAGTCACCGACCGCATCAATGCGCGCACCGGTCGCAATCTTCTGATGGCGATCCTCATCGGGCTGGCGGTCGGAGCAGTGGTGCTGGGCTCGTTGCTGTTCATCAAGTGGCTCTTCCTCGTGTTCGCGGTGCCGGTGTGTCTGCTCGGCGTGTTCGAGTTCAGCCGGGCGCTGCAGACCGCCGGCCGGCGCGTCGATGTGTGGCCGCAGATCGTCGCCGGCGCGGTCATCATGCTGTCCGCTTTCTTCGCGGGTCACCTGACGCATTGGGCGCTGACCTTCGGGGCGGTGACCGCGGTGATCGTATGGCGGCTGCTCGCGCAGATGGTCGCTCGCGACGGGCGTCGATACGGCGAGGTCCTCGGCGATGTGCTGATCGCCGGCTTCCTCCCGCTGTACGTCCCGTTCCTGGCGAGTCTCGCGCTGGTCCTGCTGCGCCAGGACCAGGGCGAGTACTGGGTACTCGGCATGCTGATCGCCGTGGTCGCGACGGACACCGGAGCCTACGCGTCCGGGCTCGCCTTCGGCTCGCACCCGATGGCGCCGCGGATCAGCCCGAAGAAGACATGGGAGGGGTTCGCCGGGGGAGCCCTGGCGACTCTCATCGCCTCCGTCCTGTGGGCACTGTTCGTCCTCGGCATCCCCTGGTGGGCCGGCGTGGTCTTCGGGCTGCTCATCTTGGGGTGTGCGACCGTCGGTGACCTCGGCGAGTCGATGATCAAGCGCGATCTGGGCATCAAAGACATGAGTTCATGGCTGCCGGGCCACGGCGGCGTGCTTGATCGGCTGGACTCGATCCTGCCCTCGGCTGCCGCCGCTCTGGCTCTCTATTTCCTCTTCTCTCCTCTGGTGGTCTCATGAACGACGCCGCCGCGACGAGCGCGCCGCCGTTCCCGCTGACGTCCGGCCGCACCCGCGGCTATCGTCCCGATGCCGTCGACGATTTCCTGGCCCGCGCCCGCGCGGCGTTCGAGTCGGGGCAGTCGACAGACATCGATGCGGCCGCCGTCCGCACGGCCGCGTTTCCGCTCGTGCGGCGTGGATACCAGGTGGTCGCGGTCGATGCTGCTCTCAGCCGCATCGAAGACGCGTTCGCCGCCCGCGAACGCGAACAGGCACTGTCTCGTCGCGGCGCACGAGCATGGGTGGGACAGTCGCGCAAGCTGGCCCAGGAGGTGCTGGATCGCCTCACCCGCCCCAAGGGCCGTCGCTTCCGCCGCGTCGGAATGCTGCGCTTCGGCTACCGGGTCGACGAGGTCGATCTGGTCGCCGACAAGATCGCACGCTTCCTCGAGAGCGGCGAACCGGTGACCGTCGACCAGGTGCGTTCGGTCGCTTTCCGGATGCAGCGGCGGGGCTACAGCGAGGCGCAGGTGGACGCTGTCCTGGACGCCACCGTCGAGGTCATGCTCGCCGTCGTCTGATCAGGACAGCCTGGCGGGCTCGGAGCAGCGCGCTAGAATCGGAGGACTGTGACTGCCGACGCCGAATCGACGCCCGCCCGCGTCGATGTTCCCGAGACGCGCGCCGCGCGGAGAAATCAGGTTTCCCCGCGTCGCGTGCGTCCGCCTGCCCCCACCGCGAAGTGGTCGCGCCGACGCGGCGTCATGAGCGGATTCGCCGTGCTGGCCGTTCTCGGATTCGGCGTCGCGTACATCGGACCGATGACGGCCACGAGCCCGCGCGCCCAGGCCGCCGAGGTCGCCCCCATTTCTCTCTACGCGTCGACGATCGCCAACGCCCAGGCGTACCTCGCGGCATCCGACCAGACAGTCGGCCTCGGACGCGACGGCGTCGTGTACAGCGTCTACGTCACGCCCAAGCCCACGCCGACGCCCACGCCGTCGGCAGCGAAGGGATCGTCGTCGTCGAGCTCGTCGTGGTCGCCCCCGTTCGTGGCCCCCGACCCGGGCACGGCACAGTCCATCGCGTACGGGATGGTTCAGCAGCGCGGCTGGGGCGACGACGAGTTCGCCTGCCTGGTCGCCCTGTGGAACAAGGAGTCCGGATGGCGAGTGGGCGCCTACAACGCGGGAAGCGGCGCCTACGGCATCCCGCAGGCGCTTCCGGGAAGCAAGATGGCGTCGGCGGGCGCAGACTGGGAGACCAATCCTGCAACGCAGATCGCCTGGGGCCTCGGCTACATCGGGGGACGTTACAGCAGCCCGTGCGGGGCGTGGTCGCACTCACAGTCCACGGGGTGGTATTGAGCACATGCCGCGCGCGAACCGACGGCACCCCTCACCAGCCGACGATTCGTTCGATCGGCTGTTGAGCGGCTGGAAGCGTACCGAGTCCCGGCGCGGCGCCGAGTGGACCGTGCAACCGGTCAGTGCCGTCCAGGCGCAGAAGACCTACGTCTGCCCGGGGTGCGGCCGATCTATAGCGCCGCGCGCGGCTCACGTCGTGGTGTGGCGCGCGGACGGCGTCCTGGGCGACGCCGCGGATCTGGCCGCGCGGCGGCACTGGCACACGGCCTGTTGGAAGGTGGCATGAGATGGAGATTCGCGGACCGGTACTTCTGCCCGCGCGGCGCGAGGAGATCGAGCTCGAAACGCTCGACGGGCTGACTCTCGTCGGAGAGCTGGCGCTGCCCGCGCACCGCGACCCGGTCGCCACGCTCGTGACACTGCATCCGCTGCCCACAGCCGGCGGGTTCATGGATTCGCACATCCTGAGGAAAGCCGCCGGACGCCTGCCGGCCCTCGCCGACCTCGCCGTCCTGCGATTCAACACGCGGGGCACGACGTCGCCCCGCGGCACGAGCGAGGGTGCCTTCGACGGCGGACGCGCCGAGGAGTTCGACGTTGCCGCGGCGCTCGCTTTCGTCGAGGCGCGGGCTCTGCCGCATCCCTGGCTCGTGGGATGGTCTTTCGGTACCGAACTGGCTCTGAAGTACGGGCGGGATCACGCGATCGACGGTGTCATCCTGCTCTCCCCGCCGTTGCATCGCGCCACCGCGGCGGACGTCGCCGCGTGGCGGGGAGAGACCAGGCAGGTGGTGGCTCTCATCCCCGAGTTCGACGACTATCTCCGCCCCGCCGAGGCTCACGACCGTTTCGCCCCCATCGACCATGCGCGGGTCATCGCCGTCGACGGCGGCAAGCATCTGTGGGTGGGGGAGACGCAGACGCGCCGCGTTCTCACGGAGATCGTCGCGGCCGTCAACCCCGACGCGCTGCCCCTCGCCACCGAATGGGACGAGCAGTAGGACTCATCGCTCGTTCTGACGAGGAATGATCACCTGACGGTAGATGATCAGGATGCTCGCGGCAACGGGAATCGCGATGAGCGCGCCGAGGAGTCCGAGCAGGGCGCCTCCGGCCAGCGCTGCGATCACCACGACGGCGCCGGGCACCGACACCGCGCGGTTCATGATGCGCGGCGAGAGGAGGTAGGCCTCCACCTGCATGTACACCACGTACCAGACGAGCGCCACGATCGCCGTCAGCGGCGAGCTGAGTCCGGGGATGAGGCAGGTGAGCACGATGATCGCCGAACCCGTGAGTGTGCCCACGAGGGGGATCAGCGAGAAGAAGAACGCGATCACCGCCAACACGGCCGGGAACGGGGCCCCGATGATCGAGAGGAAGGCGGCGCTGAGGACACCGTTGATGGCACCGAGCGTGACCTGCCCCATGACGTAGTGACCCACGGATGCGGTGATCTGCTCCGAGAGGTCGACGAAACGTGCCCGCTTCGAGGCGGGCACGAGCTGTGCGACCGACGCCTTCAGCGACGGCGTCGACGCGGTGAAGTAGATCGTGAGGATCAGGATGATGATCGCCCCGGTGATGAGCGAGATGATCGAGGCGCCGATGCCGAGGATCACGTTGCCGGCCGATGTTCCGATCTGCGCGAAGTCCAGGCTGTTGAACCAGTCGGACACGTACTTGAACGCCATGTCGACATCCAGCGCGGGGAAGGTGGCGTGCAGCCACTTCGACAGATCGTCGACGGGGTTCCACGAGCCGTTGACCGCGCTGTCGATGAGTCGCTGCACCTGCGTGATCAGCTGAGCGATCTGCCCCACGAGGACCGGGATGACGATCAGCACGATGCCGGTGAACACCGCCAGCACTGCCGCGAAGGTGATCAGCAGCGCCGCCCACCGCGGCAGGCGACGACGCTCCAGCCAGCTGACGAGAGGATCGAGCCCGAGCGCGAGGAACAGGGCCGTCCCCACGTACAGCAGGATCGTCGACAGCGACTGCACGCTGGTGATGAGCAGGATGCCGACGCCCACGCCGAGCGTGGCGACGAGAGCCGTGCGGAACGGATGCTGCAGCTTCATGGTGATGTCAGAATACGCACCGCGCGGCGCTTTCGCGGGCGACACGGCCGCGGCGGTCGTCGGGGGTATCACGGTCCTCCCGGGCGACGCACAGCAGGATGTCGCTAGGCTGGAACGTCGATTGCGCGCCGCGATCCCGTCTGCGGTGCGCGCGGGAGGTGTCTTACGTGCGTTTCGTCTGGGCTGTGACGGCCTTCGTGCTGGCTGCGGTCATGATCGGCGCCGGTATCGCCCAGCGCACCGTGCTGCAGGGTCCGCGGACCGAGAGCGAGACGATCTCCGTCACCGGCGACGCGCCGTACATCCTGATCGATGGCAGCGTGCTCAACAGCCACGCCGGCTCACAGACCCTCCGTGTCCAGGAGGCGGGCACGATCTTCGCCTCGTACGGGCGCACGGCCGACCTCGAAGCCTGGCTGACGCCGTCCTCGTACACCCACGTGACCGTCGATGGGGGAGCCACCACGACGACGGCCGTCGCGGCGAAGAACCCGCCGGCCGCCGGCAGCGCGCCGATCACCCCCGTCGGCTCGGATCTCTGGCTGGATGAGTTCCAGCAGGATGACGTCCTCATCACCCCCCTGCAGCTTCCGGCGGACATGAGCCTGCTCGTCGCCACCGACGGTGTGAAGCCGGCGCCGAGCAGCCTCACCGTGACCTGGCCGACGGGAGCGACGACCCCGTGGGCGGGTCCTCTCATCGTCCTGGGCAGCATCTTCTTGCTGATCGGCATCATCGTGTACGTCCTCGGCGTGCGGCATGCACGCCGATCGCGCGGCCCGCGCCGCAAGGGTCTGCCGATGCCGGTGACCGAGCCCATCGACGTCGCGGTCGCGGGGGCCGACAAGGGCGTCATCAGCGCCACGCCCTCGCGTCGTCAGTTGACCCGCGGCAAGCGCT
Source organism: Microbacterium sp. SCN 69-37 (assembly GCF_001724435.1). Lineage (NCBI taxonomy): Bacteria > Bacillati > Actinomycetota > Actinomycetes > Micrococcales > Microbacteriaceae > Microbacterium > Microbacterium sp. SCN 69-37. The sequence goes on along the minus strand of NZ_MEEL01000040.1, from coordinate 22,474 downwards.
CACTCATCGCGGTTCCGGCCGTCGGCGTCGCCGCGTTGCTGTTCACCGGCTGCACTGCCGATGCCTGGCCGCAGTTCGCCGGCACGCCGACGCCCACGGCATCCGAGAGTGTCGTCGTGCCGCAGGATCAGGGACGGCCCGCCGTCACCCAGCAGCAGGCCGAGCGCATCCTCACGCGCGTCTCCGAGCAGGTGGCGAAGGCCGATGCCGCCAAGGATCCCGCGGCGGCTGCGCTGCGGTTGACGGGCTCTGCTCTGGCGGCCCGCGAGACGGACTACAAGCTCCGCGACGTCGCCGGGCACACGGCACTGAGCGCGTTGCCCGACAAGCCTGTCAAGATCATCCTGCCCGAGGCGTACGACGGGTGGCCGCGCACATTCTTCGCGGTCATCGAAACTGGCGACGTCATCCTCAGCGTGACCCAGGAGGACCCCTGGTCGCCTTACAAGGTCACGCGGGAGGCCGAGCTGGTGTCGCAGGCCAGTCTCAATCTCGCGCCCTCGTACGTCGGCGCGATCTCGATCGACCCCGACTCGCCCTTCCTGGCGCTCGCCCCCAACAAGGTGGCCGCGGCCTATGCCGACATCCTCACCAACGGTGACAGCAGCGCGTTCGCGGCGCAGTTCGATTCGACGAACGACCCCTTCCGAAAGCTCGTTGCCGACAACCGCGCCTCCCGGCTGCAGGCGTTCAACCAGACCGGCGCGCAGACGGGGACGCTGACCTACGCGGCATCGGCGGGGCCGGACGAACCCATCTCTCTGGCCACGCTGGATTCGGGCGCGATCGTTGCGGTGACCGTGCACGAGAGCGACACTGTCAAGCCCACCAACACCGACGCGGTGATCAAGCTCGACAACAACGCGATCGTGCAGACCCTCACCGGCGTGAATCAGTCCTCGACGGGCTTCACGACGACCTTCGTCGACCAGCTCTTCTTCTTCGTCCCCTCCCAGAGTTCCAGCAAGCGCATCCAGCTGCTGGGGTACTCGACCTCCATCCTCGACGCGAAAGTAGGCCCCTAAGTGAGCGATCCCACCTCGGGCGCCGTGCTGCGCGGTGCCGTCGACCTGTCGTCCCTGCGCTCTCGCCCGTCGGCACCCGCCGGCTCCGCAACGGCGCCCTCAGCGGGCCCCGGCCCGTCGTTGATCTTCGATGCGACCGACGAGAGCTTCGGTCAGGTGCTCGAGCTGTCGCGGTCCGTGCCGGTCGTGGTGGATCTGTGGGCCGAGTGGTGCGGTCCCTGCACGCAGCTCAGCCCGATCCTCGAGAAGGTCGTCACCGAGCTCGCCGGACGTCTGGTGCTGGCCAAGGTCGACGTGGATGCGAACCCGCAGATCGCCCAGGGCTTCCGCGCGCAGTCGATCCCCATGGTCGTCGCCCTCGTTGCGGGTCAGCCCGTTCCGCTGTTCACCGGCGCGGTGCCGGAGCAGCAGGTACGCGACGTCTTCGCCCAGCTGCTGCAGCTGGCAGCCCAGAACGGCGTCACGGGCACCGTCCCCGTCGACGGCGCCGAGTCGGCTGAACCCGACGAGCCCGCACTGCCCCCGCGACACCAGGAGGCGTTCGATGCGATCGAGGCGGGCGACTACGCGCGCGCCGTTTCCGCGTATGAGGCGGCGCTCGCGGAGAACCCGCGCGACGAGCAGGCTCAGGCCGGTCTCGGCCAGGTGCGCCTCCTGCAGCGCGTGCAGGGGCTCGACCTGCAGCAGGCGAGGGATGCCGCGGCATCCGCGCCCCGCGACATCGATGCGCAGTTCGCCGTGGCCGACCTCGACGTCGTCGGCGGTCACGTCGACGACGCGTTCGCGCGCCTGCTCGACCTGTTCGCCGTGCTACCCGCGGATGAGCGCGGCGCCGTGCGCGACCGCCTCGTCGAGCTCTTCGGACTGATCGGCGACGGCGACCCGCGCGTCATCCGAGCCCGTGGTCGTCTGACCTCACTGCTGTTCTGACACGGAACGTTCCGGCACCGGTCGCCGGCTGTTCAGGCGGAGCGGCCGAGCCAGAGCACACCGAGCGGCGGCAGAACGAGCGTCGCGCGCCCGTTGTCATCGGCGTGCACGGTCCCGAAGTTGCCCACTCCGGAGCCGCCGTAGGCCTCCGCATCGGAGTTGAGCAGTTCCCGCCACGCTCCGCCGGCGGGCAGGTCCAGGGCGTAGTCGTGAAGGGGAACACCGGAGAAGTTGCAGATGACGACCACGGTGTTGCCCCGGTCGTCATCCCGGGCGAAGGCGATGACGTTCGGGTTCCAGGTGGGTGCGCCCAGGCGCCGGAACGCGGAGCCGTCGCTGTCGCGCGCCCACAGCGGTGAGTTCTCCCGGTAGACGCGATTGAGCGCAGCCACGAAGTCGAGGAGCTGACGGTGCGGCGGCTGATCGAGCATCCACCAGTCCAGTCCTCGCCCCTCCGACCATTCGGACAGCTGCCCGAAGTCCTGGCCCATGAACAGCAGCTGCTTGCCCGGATGACCCCACATGTACGCCAGGAAGGCGCGGGTGTTGGCGAGCTTCTGCCAGTGATCACCCGGCATCCGTGTGAACAACGTGCCCTTCCCGTGAACGACCTCGTCATGGCTGATCGGAAGGACGAAGTGTTCGCTGAAGGCGTACACGAAGGAGAAGGACAGTTCGCCCTCATGATGGCCGCGGTACATGGGGTCACGCTTGATGTACTCGAGCGAGTCGTTCATCCAGCCCATGTTCCACTTGAGACCGAAGCCGAGGCCTCCGGCGCTCGTGGGCGCCGTGACGCCCGGGTAGCTGGTGGACTCCTCCGCGATCATGGCGATGCCGGGGTAACGCTTGTATGCGGTGGCGTTGACCTCCTGAAGGAACCGGATGGCCTCCAGGTTCTCGCGACCGCCGTAGATGTTCGGCTCCCACTCGCCGGCTTCGCGCGAATAGTCGAGGTAGAGCATCGAGGCCACGGCATCGACGCGCAGCCCGTCGACGTGGAACTCCTCGAACCAGTACAACGCGTTGGCCACGAGGAAGTTGCGCACCTCGTTGCGGCCGTAGTCGAAGATGAGCGTGCCCCAGTCCTTGTGCTCGCCACGGCGGGGATCGGGGTGCTCGTAGAGGGGGTCGCCGTCAAAGCGGGCGAGAGCGAAGGCGTCTTTCGGGAAATGGCCCGGAACCCAGTCCATGATGACGCCGAAGCCGCCCTGGTGCAGGCGGTCGATCAGATAGCGCAGGTCGTCGGGGCTGCCGAAACGGCTCGTCGGCGCGTAGTAGCCACTGACCTGATAGCCCCATGAGCCGCCGAACGGATGCTCGGCCAGCGGCAGGAACTCGACGTGGGTGTAGCCGGTCTCGGTGAGATAAGCGATCAGGGGCTCGGCCGCGTCCCGGTAGCCGAGTCCGGGTCGCCACGACCCGAGGTGGAGCTCGTACGTCGACATCGGCTGGGACAGGACATCGCGGCCGGCGCGGGCGGCCATCCACTCCTCGTCGCCCCAGCTGTACGCGCTTTCGGTCACGACGGAGCCGGTCGCCGGCGGAACCTCGGCACGCTGGGCCATCGGATCGGCCTTGAGAATCCAGCCGCCGTGGCGCGTGAGGATCTCGTACTTGTAGACCGTGCCGGCAGTGAGCCCGGGCACGAACAACTCCCAGACCCCGCTGGAGCCGAGGCTGCGCAGCGCGTGCCCCTGGCCGTCCCACGCGTTGAAGTCGCCGACCACGCGAACCGCGCGCGCATTCGGAGCCCACACGGCGAACGACACGCCGCTGATGCCGTCGTAATGACGCACGTGCGCGCCGAGTGCCTGCCAGAGCTGCTCGTGCCGACCCTCCGCGATCAGGTGGCGGTCGACGTCGCCCAGGGTCGGAAGGTGACGGTAGGGATCGTCGACGCGGTAGTCGACACCGCCCTCGTAGGTGGCCACCAACTCGTACGCCCGCGGCTGTGTCGGGCTTCCGCCCTCCCAGATTCCTCCGCGCACGTGATCGAGCGCGATCTCGGTGCCGTCGTCCGCGACGGCCGTCACCGACGACGCCATCGGCCGACGTGCACGGATGACCCACGATCCATCGGCGCGCTGATGCGGACCGAGGACGTCGTGCGGGGCGTGATACGAACCCGTCGCGACCATGTCGAGGACCTCGTCCGAGATATCGCTCATCGCGTCTCCTTCACGTGCAGGATGTGAACGGGTTCGTCGAAGGCGTCGAGACGGACGAAGTTGTCCTGATTCCAGGTCCAGCTCCCGCCGGTCACGAGGTCTTCGACGACGTAGTCGGCGCCGCGGGCAACGCCGAACACGGTGGAGTCGATGTGCACCGTGGTCTGGCGGGTCGAATGCGGATCGACATTGGCGACAACGATGATCGTGTCGTCCACGCCGTCGACGCTCAGCGCCGCGGGAAGGTGCTTGACGTAGACGAGGATCGCGTCGTCGTCGCTCCAGTGGAGAGAGACGTCACGCAGCTGTCGCAGCGCCGGATGAGCGCGGCGGATCTCGTTGAGGCGCGTCAGGTAGGGCGCGATGGAAAGGCCCTGGGATGCCGCGGCATCCCAGTCGCGCAGCTTGTACTCGTACTTCTCGTTGTCGATGTTCTCTTCCGACCCCGGCCGGGCCACGTTCTCGATCAGCTCGTAGCCGGCGTACACGCCGTAGGAGGCGCCAGCGGTGGCGGCCAGGGCTGCCCGGATCTTGTAGGCGGGGCGCCCCCCGTACTGGAGGTACTCGGTGAGGATGTCAGGCGTGTTGACGAAGAGATTGGGCCGCATGAAGTCCGCGGTGTCGTGGGACACCCAGCGAAGGAACTCCTCCAACTCCGCCTTGGTGTTGCGCCACGTGAAGTACGAGTAGCTCTGCTGGAAGCCGGCCTGCGCGAGCGCCTGAAGAGGAGCTGGACGAGTGAAGGCCTCGGCCAGGAAGATCACGTCCGGGTGCTCGGCATTCACCGTGGCGATGAGCCATTCCCAGAACTGCAGCGGCTTCGTGTGCGGGTTGTCCACGCGGAAGATCTTCACGCCCTGCGCGATCCAGTGCCGGACGATGCGGAGGACTTCGGCGCGAATGCCCGCAGGATCGTTGTCGAAGTTGATCGGGTAGATGTCCTGGTACTTCTTCGGGGGATTCTCCGCGTAGGCGATCGTGCCGTCGGGCAAGGTGGTGAACCACTCCGGGTGAGCAGCGACCCACGGGTGATCGGGCGCCGCCTGAAGAGCGAGGTCGAGCGCGACCTCGAGTCCCTCGGTCCGCGCCGCACGGACGAAGGCCCGGAAGTCTGCGAGGGTGCCCAGGTCGGGGTGCACCGTGTCGTGGCCGCCGGCTGCCGACCCGATGGCCCACGGCGAGCCGGGATCGCCCGCGGCGGCGGTCAGCGTGTTGTTGGGTCCCTTGCGGTTGACCTCGCCGATGGGGTGAATCGGCGGCAGGTACAGCACGTCGAAGCCCATCGCGGCGACCGCCGGCAGCCGCTTGGTGGCCGTGCGGAAGGTGCCGCTCTTGATCGATCCGTCCTTCAATCGCTTCGCGCCCTCGGACCGAGGGAAGAACTCGTACCAGGCGCCGACGCCCGCGCGCTCCCGCTCCACGAGCAGCTCGAGATCGGGGCCCACGGTGACGAGCGACTGCAGGGGACGTGCGTCGAAGTACGCGGCGATCGCGGGGTCGCGGACGATGGCCAACGCCTCGTCATCGCTCGTCTCCGGGTCGCGCAGCGCGCCGGCGGCAGCGCTCAACGCCTTGCGTTCGGCTGCCGGGCGATCCTTCTCCCGCGCCGCATCGGCGAACAGTCTCGCGCCCATCTCGCGCATGAGCGGGGTGTCGACCCCCGCCGCGATCTTCACGTCGGCCGCGTGCTCCCACGTCGCGACATCGTCGCCGAACGCTTCGAAGCGGAACCGCCAGATGCCCTCTTCCAGGGGAGCGATGTCGACGCTCCAGCGGTCGAAGCCGTCGCCGCGTGCAGACAGCCGGTGCAACGACTCCTCTCCGGAGGGGGAGAAGAGCCGCACGTGCACGCCGATGAGGTCGTGGCCCTCGCGGAAGGCGGTGACGGTGAACGCAACGGCTTCGCCGGAGAAGGCGGATGGCCGAAACAGCGCGTCCGGCACGGACGGGTGCGGCAGTGCCATCGGGATCCGTCCCGCCCGCGTGTCGGTGACGCCCCGCCAGACGGTGACCGGGCGGACCGGAATCTGTGCAGCGCTGCGCAGCGTCGTCGCGCGAGGAGGAACGGAGGGAGCGGAGCGCGTCGTCGAAGCCACGTCTCGAACCTACCGCCGAACACCGAACGGGCACACCACTCGGCGTCCGGTTCGCGTCATTGCATCCGGAACAGATGCAGAGCGGTTCCGGGGAGGGTGAGCACGGCGCCCGGCGCGAACAGCGGCTCGGTCGTGTCGGGACGGTCAGGCACGCTGGACCACAGTGACACGTAGCCGCTCACGCCCTCGATCGTGGGAAGCGTGACCTCGACCGGCCTCTCGGTGCCGTGCACGACCAGGAGGATCCGGTTCGGGTCCTCCTCTTCCGGCGTGGATGCCGCGTCATACTGCAGGGTCCGGTGAGCGGGATCGGTCCACCGCTCGATCGACATCGTCTCGCCGTTCTCGTCGTACCAGTCGATGACCGACGCGCTGGGGACGACGTGAGCGTCGCGGGCGAAACGGCGCGGTCGCAGGGCGGGGTTGTCGCGGCGCAGCTGAATGAGACGGCGGACGTGGGCCTGCAGGTCCTCCTGCCAGGGTGCGTGCTCCCAGTTGACCCACGTGAGAGGAGAGTCGTGGCAGTAGGCGTTGTTGTTCCCTCGCTGGGTCCGGCCGGCCTCGTCTCCCGCCGTCACCATCGGCACGCCGGCCGACAGCAGCAGCGTTCCCATGAGGTTGCGCATGGCCTTCCGGCGCGTCGCGAGGATCGTGTCGTCGTCGGTGCGGCCTTCGGCGCCGTGGTTGAAGGACCGGTTGGTGTCGGCCCCGTCACGGTTCTGCTCGCCGTTGCCGAGGTTGTGCTTGACGTCGTAGGAGACGAGGTCGCGCAGCGTGAACCCGTCGTGCGCCGTGACGAAGTTGATGCTCGCGAGCGGCCCGCGTTCCGCGGTGAAGGTGTTCGATGAGCCGGCGAGCCGCGTCGCGAACCCTCCGATGCCGACGGGGGATGTCGACGCGCGGCGGGCGTAGTCGATGTCGCTCAGCCAGAAGTTGCGGACGCGGTCGCGGTAGCGGTCGTTCCATTCGGCCCAGCCGCTCCCGAAGTTACCCGTCTGCCAGCCGCCCATACCGACGTCCCATGGCTCGGCGATCATCTTCAGATCCGCGAGCGCCGGGTCCTCGACGATGGCCCGCAGCAGCGGGTGATGGGGATCGAAGGCGTTGTCACCCCCACGGCCGAGGGTCACGGCCAGGTCGAAGCGGAAACCGTCGATCTGCACGTTGTCGGCCCAGTACCGCAGGGAGTCCAGCACCAGACGCGCGGCGGCGTCGGTCGCCGTGTTGACGGCGTTTCCGCAGCCTGTGACGTCGATATAGGCGCCGTCGTCTTCCTGCCGGTAGTAGCCCCGGTTGTCGATGCCGCGGAAGCTGGATCTCGGTCCGCCCAGGCCGAGCTCGGACGTGTGGTTGTACACGACGTCGAGGATGACCTCGATGCCCGCCGCATGGAGGTCACGCACCATGGTCTTCACCTCCCGCAGCACGGCATCCGGGCCGGCGGCGACGGCCTCCGCCGTCGCGTACGGGGCGTGTGCGCTGAAGAAGTTGAGAGTGTTGTAGCCCCAGTAGTTCGTCAGTCCCTGATGCAGAAGACGGGGCTCCGTCTCGAACGCGTGGATCGGCAGGAGTTCGACGGCCGTCACGCCGAGATCCCGCAGGTGCGCGATCATCGCCGGATGGCCGAGTCCCGCGTAGGTGCCGTGCAACGCCGGCGGGATGTCCGGGTGCCGCTTGGTGAGACCCTTCACGTGCGCCTCGTAGATGACGGTGCGGTCCATCGGCGTGTGCGGGCGCGGCACGTCGTTCCAGTCGAATGCGTCATCGACGACGGCCGCGCGCCACTGGCCGATGCGCACGGGCACGAGTCCTCGCGCATAGGGGTCGAGGAGCAGGCTCTCCGGGTTGAAGGTCTGCCCGGGACCGGACGGTCCTGTCACGCGAAGCGCGTAGCACGCCCCTACGCGCAGATCCGGTGTCCTCACCTGCCAGACATCGCCTCCCGCGGGGGCCAACGGGATGGTCGCGGTGATCCAGTCGAGATCATCCGCGTCGAAGACGACGAGATCGATGCCGGTCGCATCCTCCGACCACACGCGCAGAGTCCCGCCTTCGGCGCCGAGGGTGACGCCGAGCCGGTCGAAGGCGGGTCCGAGGAAGGGAGCGGGCGTGGCAGGGTGGGCTTCGGCGACACGGGACGGCTTCGGGCTGGCCATGCGCTCTAGAGTAGTGACGCGGTGAGTCCGCGTCGTCACGAGGGCGGGAGCGTCATGTCGATCTACCTCGACCATGCGGCGTCGGCGCCCCTGCGTGACAGCGCCCGCGTCGCATGGATGGCGGCGGCGACGCTGACGGGCAATGCGTCCTCGGTGCACGGTGCCGGACAGGCCGCGCGACGACTGCTGGAGGAGTCGCGCGAGCGCATCGCCGCCGTGCTCGGCTGCGACCCGATCGAGGTGGTGCTCACCTCCGGTGGGACCGAAGGCATCAACCTGGCGCTGAAGGGTCTGTGGTGGAGCAAGCCCGATGATCGAGACGCCGTCGTCCTGCCCGACGGCGAGCACCATGCGAGCGTGGACACCGTGGATTGGCTACGCCTGCGGGGCGCCCGCGTGCGCGCGGTCGCTCTCGATTCGGTCGGGCACATTCCTCTCGACCGATTCCGAACGGCGCTGAGCGTCCCCGACCCCGCGGCCCTGGCGACCGCGCTGGTCGCCAACAACGAGGTGGGTACGGTCCAGGATGCCGCTCAGCTGGCGGCATCCGCCGCGGCCGCCGACGTGCCGCTGCACCTCGACGCCGTCGCGGCGATGGGTCACCTGCCGGTGTCCTTCTCCACGTGGCGCGGCGATGCCCCACCGGGCGCCGGTCTGGTGGCCCTCAGCATCTCAGGGCACAAGGTCGGTGCTCCCGTCGGAACGGGCGCCGTCGTCGTCTCACGCCATGCCCGCATCGCAGCGCTGCTGCACGGCGGAGGCCAGCAACGCGGACTACGCTCGGGTACGCCGGACATCGCCGGAGCCGCGGCGCTCGCCGTCGCCCTCGAAGACGCCGAGACCGAACGCGTCAGCGAACAGACACGGCTGGCGGCGCTGGGAGATCGGCTGCTGTCCGGCATCCGGGCCGCGATCCCGCAGGCCGAGTTACTGGGCGATGCCCGAGATCGCCTGGCAGGCAATGTGCACGTCCATCTGCCGGGCGCGATGGGGGAGACGTTGCTGTTCCTCCTCGATCAGGAAGGGATCTCGGTCTCGACCGGTTCTGCGTGCCAGGCCGGTGTCGCTGAACCCTCGCACGTCGTCCTCGCTCTCGGGCGCGACGAGGCCGTCGCGCGCTCGGTGCTGCGGATCACCCTCGGCCGCACCACCGCGCCGAGTGATGTCGATGCTCTGATCGCGGCGCTTCCGCTGGCCTATGCCCGGGCGACCAGTGCCGCCCGGCCGCGAGGACTCGGAGCCGCGGGGGTGCAGCCCTCGTAGACTGGAGCGATGCGTATCCTGGCGGCCATGAGCGGCGGCGTCGATTCCGCCGTGGCCGCTGCGCGCGCCGTGGATGCCGGTCACGACGTCGTCGGCGTCCATCTCGCCCTCTCGCGTGCCGGTGGCACGCTGCGAACGGGAAGCCGCGGCTGCTGCACGATCGAAGACGCGATGGATGCGCGCCGGGCGGCCGATCGGCTCGGCATCCCCTTCTACGTCTGGGATTTCTCCGAGCGGTTCCGCGACGACGTCATCGACGATTTCATCGCCGAGTATCGCGCGGGTCGGACGCCGAACCCGTGCATGCGCTGCAACGAGAAGATCAAGTTTGCAGCTCTGCTCGAGCGTGCGCTCGAGCTCGGCTTCGACGCGGTGTGCACCGGTCACTACGCGATGATCGTCGATACACCCGACGGACGCGAACTGCACCGGGCGAGCGACGAGGCCAAGGACCAGTCCTACGTCTTGGGGGTGCTGACGGCCTCACAGCTGGCCCACACCTACTTTCCGCTGGGGTCGACCCCCTCCAAGGCCCTCGTGCGTGCCGAAGCAGCAGAGCGCGGCCTGACGGTCGCCCAGAAGCCCGACAGCCACGACATCTGCTTCATCCCCGACGGCGATACCCGCGGGTGGCTTGCCGAAAAGGTCGGCACCGCGCACGGCGACATCATCGACCGTGACGGCGCCGTCGTGGGAAGCCACGACGGCGCGCACGGGTACACGGTCGGACAGCGTCGCGGTCTGCAGCTGGGCGTTCCCGCGTCCGATGGCAAGCCGCGATTCGTCCTCGAGGTCCGTCCTGTCTCGAACACGGTCGTCGTCGGTCCGAAGGAGGCGCTGGCCACGGCGGAGATCTCAGGCTCTCGCCACAGCTGGGCCGGCCGAGCGCCGCAGGATGCCGAGTTCGCCTGCCACGTGCAGATCCGCGCCCACGCCGACCCCGTGAGGGCGTCGGCCGCGGTCCGCGACGGCATCGTCACGGTGCGCCCGGATGCCCCCTTCGACGGCGTCGCGCCGGGTCAGACCGCGGTGCTCTACGACGGCACGCGGGTGATCGGGCAATTCACGGTCGACCGCACGGTCTCGGCCGTCCCCATCGCGGGTTGAGCTCGACCCCCGTCAGCGTGCGACCGCGGGCACCGGGCCACGCGCGGCGCGCAAGAGGCAGGGCGATGTCGGCCGCCCCACCTACACTGGCCGGGTGACGGATGATGAAGTCTCCCTTCCGACGAACCTCGACGACGCCCGCCTCGACGCGGAGCGATTGACCGACCTCATCCTCGGCGCCCGCGACGCGTACTACGGGCGCGACGCCGAGATCGTCGACGACGCGACCTACGACGGGTGGATGCGGCGGCTCGAAGCAGTGGAGCGCGCCTTCCCCGAGGTGCAGGGACAGGATTCGCCGACGCAGTCGGTGGGCGCGGCGCAGAGCTCGATGTTCGCGCCCGTCGAACACGCCGAGCGCATGCTCAGCCTCGACAACGTCTTCAGCGCGGACGAGCTGCGCGACTGGTGCACGAAGACATCGGCTGCCGCGGGACGACACGTCCGTTGGCTGCTGGAGCTGAAGATCGACGGCCTGGCCATCAATCTCCGCTACGAGCACGGCGTTCTCGTGTCGGCCGCCACCCGCGGCGACGGACGAGTGGGCGAGGACGTCACCGTCAACGCGCTCCAGGTCGCGGGCATTCCTGCACGACTCGCGGGTGAAGGGCATCCTCCGATCGTGGAGGTGCGCGGCGAGGTCTACATTCCCGTCGCGGCCTTCGACGAACTCAACGCTCTCCAGGCCCGGTTGCGCGAGCGTGTCATCACGGACGGTCGTGAGCGCGGAGGCGACGAGGAGAAGCTCACCCGAAGCGCCGCCCGCCGATTCCCGGCATTCGCAAACCCGCGAAACGCGGCCAGCGGCGGCCTTCGCCAGCAACTCGACAAGAAGAGCGGCATGGAACTCGAAGCCGGACGCGCCCGGCTCGCGTCGCTGCGGCTGCTCGTCCATGGGATCGGGGCGTGGCCGGCGCCGCCCGTGTCCTCGCAGAGCGAGGTCTACGCCCTGCTCGCGACGTGGGGGCTGCCGACGAGCACGTCTTTCCGCACCGCGGACGACATCGACGGCGTGGCGGCGTTCGTCGCGTACTACGGCGAGCATCGCCACGACGTCGAGCACGAGATCGACGGCGTCGTGGTCAAGGTCGATGAGCTGGCGCTGCACGGTGAGCTGGGCGCGACCAGTCGTGCCCCGCGATGGGCCATCGCGTACAAGTACCCGCCGGAGCAGGTCAACACGAAGCTGCTGGACATCGTCGTCTCGGTCGGCCGCACCGGCCGGGCGACACCCTTCGCCGTGATGGCCCCCGCCCGCGTCGCGGGCTCGGTCGTCCGGCAGGCGACGCTTCACAACCAGGACGTCGTCGTGTCCAAAGGAGTTCTCATCGGTGACACCGTCGTGCTGCGCAAAGCCGGCGATGTCATTCCCGAGGTGCTCGGTCCCGTGGTCGAGCTGCGCGACGGCACGGAGCGGGCATTCGTCATGCCGACCCGGTGCCCGGAATGCGGCTCGACGCTGGCACCCGCGAAAGACGGCGACATCGACCTGCGCTGCCCCAACACGCGCGCCTGTCCCGCCCAGGTGCGGGGACGCGTCGAGCACATCGGCTCCCGTGGCGCCCTCGACATCGAAGCCCTCGGCGAGGTCACCGCAGCGGCCTTGACGCAGCCGTCGGTTCCCGCCGTGCCCCCGCTGATCACCGAGGCCGGTCTGTTCGACCTCACACTCGAACAGCTCGTCCCGATCGAGGTGATCGTCCGCGACAGCGAAACGGGGGAGGCCAAACTCGATGACGACAGCGGCGAACCGATCACCCGCGCGCCCTTCCGTCGCCAGCCCTCGTCGGCGGAGAAGAAGGAGGGACTCACAGGTCCCCAGCCGTCGGCCCAGGCGCTCACCCTTCTCGAGGAACTCGAGAAGGCCAAGACGAAGGACCTGTGGCGGTTTCTGGTCGCGTTGAACATCCGCCACGTCGGCCCGGTCGCCGCGCGGGCACTCGCGCAGTGGTTCGGTTCGCTGGACGCGATCCGCGCGGCCGAGCGCGACGCTCTCGCCGACGTCGACGGCGTCGGCGGCATCATCGCGGACTCGCTCCTGGAATGGTTCGCCGTCGACTGGCATCAGGAGATCGTGGAACGCTGGGCGGCGGCGGGCGCGGTCTTGGAGATTCCAGGTCACCCCGGCCCGGGAGCTGCCGTCGCCGCCGGCGGCGTGCTCGAGGGTGTCACGGTCGTTGCGACCGGCACGCTGGAGGGCTACACCCGAGAGGGCGCGCAGGAGGCGATCATTGCCGCTGGCGGGAAAGCAGCCTCTTCCGTGTCGAAGAAGACCGACTTCGTCGCCGCAGGCCCGGGCGCGGGCTCGAAACTCGCCAAGGCGGAGGAACTCGGCATCCGCATCATCGATGCCGCGCAGTTTCGCATCCTCGTCGAGCAGGGGCCCGCCGCGCTCGGGGCACTCGATCCCGACGCGGGCTGATCGGTTCAGTCTCCTCCGGGATGCGTGAGCTCGAGCAAGGACTCACGCACCTGGCGACGCAGCACCTTTCCGATCAGCGACGTCGGCAGCTCGTCGACGATGAAGATCCGGCGGGGCACCTTGTAGGGCGTGAGGATGCTGCGGGCGTAGTCCCGGATGGAGTCCGTGTCGACGTCGGCTCCGGACCCGTCGAGCACCACGGCGGCGACGACCTCTTCGCCCGAATGCTCGCTTGGCAGGCCCACGACAGCGGCATCCACCACGCGCGGGTGCTGCCTCAGTGCGTTCTCGACTTCGGTGGGCGCCACATTGAACCCGCCGGTGATGATGAGCTCCTTGATGCGATCCACGATGCGCACGAACCCCTCGTCGTCGATCTGGACGATGTCGCCGGTACGGAACCACCCGTCCACGAAGACCTCCTCGGTGGCTTCCGGCTTGCCGTAGTAGCCCTGGAAGACCTGCGGGCCCCGCACGATCAGCTCGCCCCGCTCACCGGAGGGCATGTCCACGGTGGGATCGTCCGGATCGACCACGCGACACTCGGTGCCGGGGAGGGGGAGTCCGACCGTTCCCGCCTTGCGATTGTCGGCGACCGGGTTCGCCATGAGAACCGGCGAGCACTCGGACAGCCCGTAGCCCTCGACGAGGTAGCCACCCGTTGCCTGCTCGAACGGCACGACGAGATCATGCGGCAATGCCATCGCTCCGGAGATGGCGACCTCCGTGCCGGCCAAGGAGACGCCTTCGGCGCGCGCCGCGGCGAGCAGTCGATCGGCGATCGGCGGCACCAGCGGCAAGAACGTCGCCGGGTGCTTCTTCGTCACTTCGAGGACCATCGCGGGTTCGAAGCGGGGAAACAGCACCAGACGGGCACCCATCGACATCGCGAAAGTGAGGCACAGGGTCAGCCCGTAGGCGTGGAACATCGGCAGCACCGCGTACACGACGCATCCCTTACCGGGCTGGATCGACGGGACCCACGCTTGAGCCTGCCGGGCGTTGGCCAGGAGGTTGCGGTGGGTGAGCACCGCGCCTTTCGGCGTTCCCGTCGTTCCGCTCGTGTACTGGATGATGGCGACGTCGTCGGTGACCGGACCGGGGAAGGATGCCGCCAGTGCTTCGCTGCGTGCCAGGTGTTCCCAGGGCACGGCTTGCGACACGCGCGTGGTGAGCGCGTCGCGCGACTGACGGGCCTTCGCGACGGGAAGCCGCAGCGCGAGACGCAGCGAGAGCGGCATGGCGGTCGTGATGTCGACGCTGACCAGCGTGGTGACGGCGAGATCGGCGGGGAACGCCTGCACGGTGGCGGCGACCTTGCTCCAGACGATGGCCGTGCGCGCCCCGTGGTCTTCGAACTGCTTGCGCAGCTCCCGTGGAGTGTAGAGCGGATTGTGCTCCACCGCGATGGCGCCGAGGCGCAGAATCGCGTAGAAGGCGATGATGTGCTGGGGACAGTTGGGCAGTACGATCGCGACCGTGTCGCCTTTGCCGACCCCACGCTCTCGGAGACCCGCCGCCACGCGATCGATCGCCTCGACGAGGTCGCGGTACGAGGTCGTGCGACCGAAGAATTGCAGCGCGGGCGCATCCGGGTAGTCACGCGCCGACGCCGTGACGATGTCCAGGAGCGAGCCGGTGACCGGTTCGAGATCATCGGGGACTCCGGCGGCGTAGCTGGCGATCCACGGGCGGGGCGGGTCGTACGGGGCAGCGGCACTCACGCGGGCCAGCCTATCGGCCGTGAGAAGCGGGCCGAAGGGGGCCGACTAGAATCGACGGGTGTCTGAAATCACCCCTGAACTCGTTCGCCATCTCGGCGTTCTGGCCCGGATTCAGCTCGACGAGCACGAGGTGCAGCGCCTGACGGGGCAGCTCTCGGTGATCGTCGACAACATCGCGAAGGTGTCCGAGGTGGCAACGCCCGACGTCCCCGCGACGAGCCATCCCCTCCCGCTCGAGAACGTCTTCCGTCCCGACGTCGTCGGCCAGATGCTGACGGTGGAGCAGGTGCTGCAGAACGCGCCGGACGCCGCCGACGGGCGCTTCCGTGTCACGGCGATTCTGGGGGAGGAGCAGTGACCGATCTCACACGGCTGAACGCCGCAGACCTGGCCGCACGACTGGCCTCCGGTGACGTGTCCAGCGTCGAAGCGACGCAGGCCCACCTCGACCGGATCGCCGCCGTCGACGGCGATGTGCACGCCTTCCTCCACGTGAGCGAACACGCCCTCGACGTGGCGGCCGACATCGACCGTCGCCGCGCCGCCGGTGAGTCCCTGGGCGAGCTCGCGGGCGTCCCGCTCGCGATCAAGGACGTGCTCGTCACGACGGACATGCCCTCCACCAGCGGATCCAAGATCCTCGAAGGCTTCCTCTCGCCCTACGACGCCACCGTCGTCGCGCGTTCGCGCGCCGCCGGCCTGGTGCCGCTCGGCAAGACGAACATGGATGAGTTCGCCATGGGATCGTCGACGGAGCATTCGGCGTACGGTCCCACCCACAACCCGTGGGACCTCGATCGCATCCCCGGAGGCTCCGGGGGCGGATCGGCGGCCGCCGTCGCCGCCTTCGAGGCTCCGCTGGCTCTCGGCTCGGACACGGGCGGATCGATCCGCCAGCCGGCGCACGTCACGGGAACCGTCGGCATGAAGCCGACCTACGGCGGGGTGAGCCGGTTCGGCGCCATCGCGCTGGCGTCCTCACTCGACCAGGTCGGTCCGGTCTCGCGCACCGTGCTCGACTCGGCGCTCCTGCACGACGTCATCGGCGGCCACGACCCGCACGATGCGACGTCGCTGACCGACAGCTGGCCCTCCTTTGCGGCGGCCGCACGCGAAGGCGCCGCCGGCGCCGGTCTGGCGGGCCTGAAGATCGGCGTCATCCGCGAGCTGCCCGACAGCGGCTTCCAGGCGGGCGTGTCGGCGTCCTTCCGGGCAGCGTTGGCTCTCCTGGAGGCGCAGGGCGCGGAGATCGTTGAGGTCAGCGCCCCGCACTTCGAGTACGGCGTCGCCGCGTATTACCTGATCCTTCCCGCGGAGGCGTCGAGCAACCTCGCCAAATTCGACTCCGTCCGTTTCGGCCTGCGAGTCGACGTTCCGGGCGGCACGGTCGAAGACGTCATGGCTGCCACTCGAGACGCCGGCTTCGGCGAGGAGGTGAAGCGTCGCATCATTCTCGGCACCTACGCGCTGTCGGCCGGATACTACGACGCCTACTACGGCAGCGCCCAGAAGGTGCGTACGCTCATCCAGCGCGACTTCGACGCGGCGTTCGCTCAGGTCGATGTCATCGCGACGCCGTCGGCTCCCACCACGGCGTTCAAGCTCGGCGAGAAGATCGATGACCCGCTGCAGATGTACCTCAACGATGTCACCACGATTCCGGTGAACCTGGCCGGCGTCCCCGGCATCTCGATTCCGTCGGGTCTGGCAGAGGAGGACGGGCTGCCCGTCGGCATCCAATTCATCGCGCCGGCGCGCCAGGATGCCCGGTTGTATCGCGTGGGTGCGGCCGCCGAGGCCCTGCTCGTCGACTCATGGGGTGGTCCCTTGCTGGACCGCGCCCCGCTGCTGGGAGGGAACCGCTGATGGCTAAGGCCGCACTGATGGACTTCGACGACGCGCTGAAGCTGTACGAGCCGGTGCTCGGCTTCGAGGTGCACGTCGAACTCAACACCGAGACGAAGATGTTCTCGCCGGCGGGCAACCCGGCGCACGCCGCGAACCACGATGCTGCCCCCAACACGCTCGTGGCGCCCGTCGATATGGGCCTTCCGGGTTCGCTCCCGGTGGTCAACGAGACCGCGGTGCGTTTCTCGATCAGTCTGGGGCTCGCCCTCGGCTGCCAGATTGCCCCGTCGAGCCGCTTCGCCCGGAAGAACTACTTCTACCCCGACCTCGGCAAGAACTATCAGATCTCGCAGTACGACGAGCCCATCGCCTTCGAGGGCCAGATCGAGGTGGAACTGACCGACGGGACGGTCTTCGAGGTGCCCATCGAGCGGGCGCATATGGAGGAGGATGCCGGCAAGCTCACGCACGTCGGCGGCTCCACCGGCCGCATTCAGGGCGCGGAGTACTCGCTCGTGGATTACAACCGCGCCGGCGTCCCGCTCGTGGAGATCGTGACGAAGCCGATCTTCGGCGCGGAACACCGTGCACCCGAGCTGGCCGCCGCGTACGTGCGGGCGATTCGCGACGTGGTGCTCTCGCTCGGCATCTCGGAGGCGCGCATGGAACGCGGAAACCTCCGCTGCGATGCGAACGTGTCCCTGCGCCCACGCGGGCAGGAGAAGCTCGGCACGCGCACCGAGACGAAGAACGTCAACTCGATGCGCTCGGTCGAACGCGCCGTGCGTTACGAGATCCAGCGTCAAGCGGCGATCCTCGCCGCGGGCGGGACGATCACGCAGGAGACGCGGCACTGGCACGAAGACACCGGCACGACCTCTCCGGGGCGTCCGAAGTCGGATGCCGACGACTACCGTTACTTCCCGGAGCCCGACCTCCTGCCCGTCGCGCCGTCCTCCGCGCTGGTCGAGTCGTTGCGTGCTGCTCTTCCGGAGCCGCCCGCCGCGCGTCGGCGACGTCTGAAGGCCGAGTGGGGCTTCGCCGACATCGATTTCCAGGGAATCGTGAACGCGGGCCTGCTCGCCGAGGTGGACGCGACCGTCGCAGCGGGCGCTGCGCCTGCGGCCGCGCGCAAGTGGTGGATGAGCGAGATCTCTCGCATCGCCAACGCTCAGGGAGTCGAAGCTTCATCGCTCGTCACCCCCGCGTCGGTGGCCGCGCTGCAGCAGCTCGTGGACGCCGGCACGCTCACCGACAAGCTGGCGCGTCAGGTGCTCGAGGGCGTCATCGCCGGCGAAGGCACGCCGCAGCAGGTCGTCGACGCACGCGGTCTTGCAGTCGTCTCAGACGACGGCGCGCTGATCGCCGCGATCGACGATGCTCTCGCCGCGCAGCCCGACGTGCTGGAGAAGATCCGCGACGGCAAGGTGCAGGCCGCCGGTGCCGTCATCGGCGCCGTGATGAAAGCGATGAAGGGTCAGGCCGACGCCGCACGCGTCCGCGAGCTCGTTCTCGAGCGCGCGGCGCAGTAGTCGCACACGCTGCCTTCTCGGTGGCGCCGCAATGTCGGCGGCGTCACCGAGAATGGACTCATGGGACGGGGTGACGGGTCGGGGCGGGTCGTCTCGCCGCCCGGTGCCGACGACACCGGCACGCGGATTCTTCACGTGGACATGGACGCCTTCTATGCGTCGGTCGAAGTCCTCCACGATCCCTCCCTGGCCGGCAAGCCGCTGATCGTCGGCGGTATGGAGGGACGCGGTGTGGTCTCCAGCGCCTCCTACGAGGCTCGTCGATTCGGCGTGCGGTCGGCAATGGGCGTCGCACAGGCTCTCCGGTTGTGTCCGCAGGCCGTCGTGGTCACTCCGCACTTCGAGCGGTATGCGAGCCTGTCACGTCAGGTGATGGCGATCTTCCACGACATCACCCCCCTCGTGGAGCCGCTCTCGATCGATGAGGCGTTCCTCGACGTGTCCGGCGCACGGCGGCTCTGGGGAACTCCGGGGGAGATCGCCCGGATGCTCCGGGCCCGCGTCAAAGCGGAGACGGGGCTTGTCTGCAGCGTCGGGGTGGCGGCCACGAAGCATGTGGCGAAGATCGCCTCCACGCGCTCGAAGCCCGACGGGCTGCTCATCGTCAGCGAACCCGACACCGCCGCCTTCCTCGCCGCGCTGCCCGTCTCGGCGCTGTGGGGGGTGGGGCCGAAGGCCGCGGAGACGCTGGAGGGTCGCGGCATCCGGCTCGTCTCCGACATCCTCGCCTCGCCGCGGGCCGTCCTGGATCGCGCACTCGGACCCGCCGGCGGGGAGCGCATCTGGCAACTCGCGCACGGCATCGACCCCCGAGCCGTCGAGACGGAACGCACGGAGAAGAGCATCGGGCATGAGGAGACCTTCCTCACCGACGTCGCCGATGCGGCGGTTCTTCGCAGCGAGCTTCGCCGGCTCTCCGATCGCGTCGCGGCACGTCTCCGCGACGGAGGCTGGCGAGCCGGAACCGTCGCGTTGAAGCTGCGCTATGCCGACTTCACCACGCTTTCGCGCTCGCTGTCGCTCGCGGAGCCGTCGGACGTCGGCCAGCGGATCGGCGACGTCGCGATCGGCTTGTTCGAGGCCCTGGAGCTGACCCAGCCGGTGCGCCTGATCGGCGTGCGCGCGGAGAAGCTGCGCGGCGGTGACGGTGGATCCGTGCCGCTCTGGGATGAGGATGCCGAGTGGCGACGGGTCGACGCGGCCTTGGACGACGCGCGTGAGCGTTTCGGTGGGGGAGCGGTCACCCGGGCGAGCGTCCTCGGCCCGCGCCGTGATGTGAATGCTCTGCCGACGAATCCGCGGCTCCCTCGCACCGAGTGAGCTTCCCGGCTACGGTGGGAACATGCCCAATCTCGCACTCGAACTCGGCAAGCAGTCGGCATCGCTCGGCGTCAACAGCGTCTACGGCGAGCAGCAGGACGTCGACGGCATTCGCCTCATCCCCGTGGCTCTGTCGTGGTCGGGCTTCGGCGCCGGCGAGGATGAGAGCGGCAACAACGGCGGGGGCGGCGGCGGCTTCGCGGTTCCCCTCGGTGCCTACATCCGCAAGGGCGACGATCTGCGTTTCGAGCCGAACCTCGTGTCGCTGGTCGCGGTGGCGATCCCCTTCGTGTGGGTTGCGGGACGCACGCTCAGCCGCATCATCCGTGCCCTCAAGCGCTGACGAGGTCGATGCGGCGCTCACGAGCGGGGTCGACCGCATCGAGTCCGCCATTGCGGCCTTGGAGCCGGAGATCACACCGATCGTCCTGATCGACGGACGTTCCGGCGCGGGCAAATCGACCCTCGCGCGACGGGTGCGCGAGCGGTGGGGGCGCCCCGTCAGCATGATCGGCCTCGACGAGCTGTATCCGGGGTGGGACGGGCTCTCGGCCGGTTCAACTCTGGCGCGGGAGTTCATCCTGATCCCCGTCAGCGAGGCAAGGGCGGCCGTGTGGCGACGGTGGGACTGGGCAGCCGATCGTCCGGGGGCCGAGGTGGAGACGCCCGCCGACGTCCCCCTGATCCTCGAGGGAGCAGGGGTGCTCACCCCGAGCACCGCGCCTCTGGCGCACGTGCGCGTGTGGGTGGAATCGCCCGAGAGTGCGCGGCGCGATCGCGCGCTCGCTCGAGACGGCGACACCTACCGTCCGCACTGGCGTCGCTGGGCCGACCAGGAAGAGGAGCACCTGCGCGCGCATCGCCCGCAATCGCTCGCAACGATCGTCATCGACGTCCCGTGAGGGCTGGGGGCGGTCAGTCCTCGATCGCCTGGAGCAGGCCTTCGAGGCGGAAGCCCAGCCAGTTGTAGACACCGAAGCGGGGGTCGTCGTCCTGCTCCTCTTCTGTGGTGATCCCGAGGCGTGTCGCGATCACCAGCCGCACCGCGGTCAACGTTCGCAACCACGCCGCGACAGCACCGGCATCCAGTTCGACGATCACCTCGGCCTCGGCGTCTGCGCGGTCCAGGTCTTGCGGACGCCGCGTCTGGCCATCGCGTTGCAGCGTCGCCAGCACCAGCGCCGCATCATCACGACGCCGATCGAGGAGGTCGTCCTGGGTCAGACGACGAAACTCCGCGGCATCCTCCGCAGCGTCCCGGTAGCCGTCGGGAACGAGGCGCGCGACGCCCGGATCATCGACTCCGTCGATGGCCTCGGCGAGCAGATCCGTGAACTGCAGGACGATGTCCGTGAGATGCGCGGCTTCCAGCGCGGACACCGCCATCCGCGCCCTCGTCATGTGTCGGCCCTCCTGACGGTCGCCCAGAGGCCGTAGTCGTGCATCGCCTGGACGTGGAGCTCCATCTGCTCACGCGCGCCCTCCGCGACGACCGCGTGGCCCTCGTGGTGCACCAGCAGCATCAGACGCTCGGCATGCTCGCGGGTGTAACCGAAGTAGGTGCGGAACACATGGACGACGTAGCTCATCAAGTTGACCGGATCGTTCCAGACCACCGTCTGCCAGGGACCGGTCACCTCCGAGCGCTCCTCCAGGCGGACATCCTCGAGGGGAATCGTCATGCCCAACCCAACTCGTGCAGGCGCTCGTCGTCGATCCCGTAGAAGTGCGCGATCTCGTGCACCAGTGTGGTGTGCACTTCGTCCCGGAGCTCCACGATCGATCCGCAGGCGTGCAAATGCGGCTCACGGTAGAGGATGATCCGGTCGGGCAGCTCCCCGGTGCCGTAACGGTCGCGCTCTGTCAACGCCAGACCGTCGTAGAGACCGAGCAGGTCGAGGGAACCGTCCTCGGGCCGGTCCTCGACGACGAAGACGACGTTGTCGAGTCCGACGAGCATGCGCTCGGGCAGCAGATCGAGTTCGTCGGAGACGAGAGCTTCGAACGCGTCGGCGTCCATCTCGATCATGTCGACATCCCGATCGGGGAGAAAGTGGGGTGCCTGAGTAGTACGTTCGGCAACTCCGCCCCCAAGACAAAGACCCTGGTCAACCGCCTAGACCGTGGGGTCTACGAGGTCTCTCGACGCCCCCAGGATACCGCTCCGAAGGACGATCGTGGCCCCGTTGTGAGGACTGTCGAGACGGCTCAAACTTTCCTCACCGCCGCTGAGGTGGACGCGCTCGTCGGCGACTACCTGGCAGGGATGAGCGTCAAGGCACTCGCCGAGAGGTATGGCATCCATCGCGCCACGGTGTTCGCGCACCTGCGTCGCCGCAACGTGCCTAGCCGCCGCCCGGGGCTGGGGATCGACGAGAAGGCGGAGGCGGTGCGACTCGCCCGAGCGGGCGTCTCGATGCGCGCGATCGGTCGCCGGATGGGCGTGGATCGTAAGGCCGTACGTGCGGCGCTGGTCGAGGCCGGACTCATCGTGGACGAAGCGAGCGATGACTCCTAGCTGCGGTTCCGAGTTGCTGATCCATCGGTAGCGCTCTGCGCACCTCGTCGGTAACGAGCGCCGAGAGGAACCGATGATGGCCAGCTTGAGTGATGTCGCGAGCGATGAGCGCACTGCGAGGATGGTGCTGTCGATGCTCGTCGAGCCCAATGACCCGGTGACAGGACGCATCTTGGCCCGGCTCGGCGCAGTTGAAACGCTTTGGCTCGCTGAACACGACGGTGCAGTAGTCGGGCTGAGCCCTGTGGACGCGCAGGTCTGGCGGGGGCTTGACCCCTGATCTTGGACACGCTGATTCCAGCACGATGCTGGGGAAGCGAGAATCTGAGGGATGGCAAGGAAGAACTACACGGACGAGTTCC
>NZ_MEEL01000039.1:0-54674 GCF_001724435.1 Microbacterium sp. SCN 69-37 | reverse complement strand
ACTACACCCGCCTGCGCAACAACGCGCGTCAGGCCGAGATCACTCAGCAGATCGCCGAGATCGTCGGCGGCGCCGACGCGCTGGCGTCCGGCAAGTAACGACCACACCGAAAGAGACAGACAATGACTGCCACCGCCACCGCCGAAAAGGCCGAGACGACGGTCGTCGGGCGCGTTGCACGCGTCACCGGCCCGGTCGTCGACATCGAGTTCCCGCACGATGCGATCCCCGACATCTACAACGCGCTGAAGACGACGATCACGATCGGCGACGAGTCGACCGAGATCACGCTCGAGGTCGCACAGCACCTCGGCGACGATCTGGTGCGCGCCATCTCGCTCAAGCCCACCGACGGCATGGTCCGCGGTCAGGAAGTGCGCGACACCGGCGGCCCCATCACGGTTCCCGTCGGCGACGTCACCAAGGGCAAGGTCTTCAACGTCACCGGTGACGTGCTGAACGCCGCCCCCGGTGAGACCATCGAGGTCACCGAGCGCTGGGGCATCCACCGCCAGGCGCCGAACTTCGACCAGCTCGAGTCGAAGACCGAGATGTTCGAGACCGGCATCAAGTCCATCGACCTGCTCACCCCTTACGTCCAGGGTGGAAAGATCGGCCTGTTCGGCGGCGCCGGCGTCGGCAAGACCGTCCTGATCCAGGAGATGATCCAGCGCGTCGCTCAGGACCACGGCGGCGTGTCGGTGTTCGCCGGCGTCGGTGAGCGCACCCGTGAGGGCAACGACCTGATCGGCGAGATGGAGGAGGCGGGAGTCTTCGACAAGACGGCCCTCGTCTTCGGCCAGATGGACGAGCCGCCGGGGACGCGTCTGCGTGTCGCTCTGTCGGCCCTCACGATGGCGGAGTACTTCCGCGACGTGCAGAAGCAGGACGTGCTGCTGTTCATCGACAACATCTTCCGCTTCACCCAGGCCGGCTCGGAGGTCTCGACGCTGCTCGGCCGTATGCCGTCCGCCGTGGGTTACCAGCCCAACCTGGCCGATGAGATGGGTGTGCTCCAGGAGCGCATCACCTCGACCCGCGGTCACTCGATCACCTCGCTGCAGGCGATCTACGTCCCGGCCGACGACTACACCGACCCGGCCCCGGCGACGACGTTCGCCCACCTCGACGCAACGACCGAGCTTTCGCGCGAGATCGCGTCGAAGGGTCTGTACCCCGCCATCGACCCGCTGACGTCGACCAGCCGGATCCTCGACCCCCGTTACATCGGTGAGGACCACTACCGCGTGGCCACGGCCGTGAAGCAGATCCTCCAGAAGAACAAGGAACTGCAGGAGATCATCGCCATCCTGGGTGTCGACGAGCTCTCCGAAGAGGACAAGATCGTCGTGTCGCGCGCACGCCGCATTCAGCAGTTCCTCTCGCAGAACACCTACATGGCGAAGAAGTTCACCGGTGTGGAAGGCTCCACGGTTCCGATCAAGGAGACCATCGAGTCGTTCGACGCCATCGTCAAGGGCGACTTCGACCACGTCGCCGAGCAGGCCTTCTTCAACGTCGGTGGCATCTCCGACGTCGAGGAGAAGTGGGCGAAGATCCAGAAGGAGAACAGCTGACATGGCGCTGACCGTCACCCTCGTCTCCGCGGAGGAGGAGGTCTGGCACGGTGAGGCGAACCTCGTCGTCGCCAAGACCGTCGAGGGCGAGATCGGCTTCATGACCGGCCACGAGCCCGTTCTCGCGATCCTCGCCGAAGGGCAGGTGCGCATCACGCAGTCCGACGGCACGAAGGTCGTCGCTCGTGCGCAGGACGGCTTTCTCTCGATGGAAGGCAATGAGCTGACCATCGTGGCCGGTCACGCCGCTCTCGAGTCCTGATCGCCCGCTGAGTACCGCCAGCAACCACTCCCCGCTCGAGAACGCATCGTTTCTCGGGCGGGGAGTGGTTTTCGTTGTGCGCGAGGAGACCACCCATGCTGATCCTGTTGCCGCCGTCGGAGACCAAGCGTCCCGGCGGGCGTGAGCGAGCTCTCGACATCGGCGCGCTCGCGCTCCCCGAGCTGCGCGCGGCGCGCGACGCGGCGGTGGACGCGCTCGTCGCATTGAGTGGCGACGAAGAGCACGCTGCGCGCGTGCTGAAGCTGTCTCCGCGCCAGCGCCCGGACATCGCCCACAACGCCACGCTGCGCACCGCCCCGACGTTGCCCGCGGTCGACCGGTACACGGGAGTGCTCTTCGATGCGCTGGATGCCGCCACCTTGGACGCGGCGTCGCGGCGTTGGCTGGGCGCTCACGTGCTCATCCACTCCGCACCCTTCGGGCCGGTCGGCGCTCTCGACGCCATCCCGACCTATCGGCTCGCCGCCGGAACGGCGCTTCCCGGCATCCCGCCCCTGCGACGACACTGGGCGGGTGAGGTCACCGAGGCTTTACGTGCCGCCGCGCCCTCGTTCATCCTGGATCTGCGCTCCGAGGCCTACGTCGACCTCGGCCCCGTTCCCGCGGAGGTGGATTCGGCCTACCTGCGGGTGGTGACGATCGGTGAGGATGGCGTGACGCGCGCGCTCAACCACTTCAACAAGCACGGCAAAGGCGCCGTGGTCAGACGGCTCGCGCAGACCCGCCCGCGCATCGCGACGCGCAAGGCGCTGATGGCGTGGGCCGACACGGCCGGGGTAGCTTTGCGCGACGGTGCGTCGGGAGAGATCGACCTCGTCGTCTGATCAGTCGTGTTCCGTGTTGGCGGCGGTCCGCTCGGTGTTCTCGGCGATGGCTACGAGGGCGACCCCGGACTCGATGATGAAGCGCAGCACGACGACGGCGAGGAACGCGACGACGGGAACGACGATCAACGTCGACAGGATGAGCGCGATGCCACCGCCCACGTTCCACCACAGCGAACCGATGCCGGAGATGAGGCCCCACAGGAACGTCGCGATGAAGGCGATGCCGATCGCGACGAGGCCCACGAGATAGAAGACGCTTGCCAATCTGCGAGTGATGAACCGCGTGAACGACAGGTCGAACAGGGCGGAGAGGAAGCCGCGACCGATGTCGTCGAGGTCGCCGACCAGCCGTGGAACCCCCGTGTCGTCGACACCGGCGATGCCCGCCCCGGATGCCGTGTCGCGCGACACCTCCTCTGCGGGACGTTCCGGCAACGGCGGCAGTGTGGGCTCGGTCATCGGTGGATCCTTCCGGCGCGGGCGGGGGTGGCCCCAGGGTAGCGCTCCGGCCGACGCGCGATGCGACGAAACGCTCCGCGGGATCCCTCGCGCCCGTGGCTCCACTACCAATACGATGTGAGCCGGAGCCGGCCACGGTGGTCGCGCTCGACGGCGAGAATCGCCGGGGGAGGTACTCATGGATGATTACTCGGGCGGGAGCGCTGCGGCCGCCGCAGCTGCCCTGATCGTGTTTGCGTTCTTCATCTTCATCTTCGCGGTGATCGGCTACGTGATCAGTGCGTTCTTCCTGATGAAGATCTTCGACAAGGCGGGAGTCCAGGGCAAGTGGCGCGCCTGGGTGCCGATCTACAACTTCATGGTGTTCGCCAAGCTCGGCGACGTCAGCCCGTGGGTCATGCTGGGCGCCATCCTGGTGTCCGGTGTGCTGAACCAGGTCCCGGTTCTCGGGTGGATCATCGCGCTGCTCCCGGTCGCTGTGGGTGCACTGGCCGCGTGGCGAGTGGGCCTGAAGCTGCAGAAGGAGACCCCCTGGGTCATCCTCTATGTGCTGCTCGGCCTGGTCTGGCTCGGCATCCTCGCCTTCGACAAGTCGCGCTGGAACACGAACGTGCCGCCCGCGCCGTGGGCGGCGAACGGCTTCCTCGCCGATCGCACCGTCTGGCAGGGCGTTCCCGTCCAGACGTCGGCGGCGCCCGGAGGCTACACGCCTCCGGCGGGCTACCAGCCTCCGGCGCCTCCGGCGGGCTACCAGCCGCCGGCGCCTCCGGCCGGATACCAGCCGCCCGCGCCGCCCGCGGCCACCGAGCCGCCGGCGGCCCCTGAGTCGCCGACCACGGAGCAGCCCAGCGCTCCGGAGCCGCCGCGCTCCTGAGCGGCATCGACCGTCCTCGCCCGCCCGGGTGCACTGACAGCGCACCCGGGCGGGCGCGCGTGGCGGTCGGGTGGCCTGATGCTCGACCTGCTCCTTCGAGGCGTCCGCCGGTGCCGCAGCGGACTCCGCCCCGGCTGCGCCGCCTGTCGGCGGGGTGCAGACCCGCCCCGTCCACTAGAGTGGGACTGTGCCCGAAGCCGCGACTCACTCGCGCACCCTCCCGCTCGCGGATGGTGCGATCGAACTGCAGTGGGCGGAGCTGACCCACACGGGGCGTCGGCGTGAGGTCAACCAGGACGCCGTCCTCGCACGCTACCCGCTGTTCGTGGTCGCCGACGGGATGGGCGGCCACATCGGTGGTGAGATCGCCAGCAGCAGCACGATCGCACGCCTGGAGTCGATGGTCGGCAAGGGCGAGGTCAGCCCTAAGAACATCGAGAAGGCGCTCTCCAAGGCGGTCGGGGACATCGCTTCGCACCCCGAAGCCACCGATGACGGCACCGGGACGACGGTGACCGGGGTCTACCTCGACACGTCTACCGCCGAACCCACGTGGGTGACTCTCAACATCGGCGATTCGCGGGTCTATCTCTTCCGCGACGGTGGCCTTGCCCAGGTCACGACCGATCATTCCGTCGTCCAAGAGCTCATCGCTGCGGGACGCCTCAGCCCTGAAGAGGCCGAGAACCACCCGTACGGAAACGTGATCACGCGCGCCGTCGGTCCCTCCGACGGCGTCGCGCCCGACTACGTGCGACTCGAGGTCGTCGACGGCGATCGTTTCGTGATCTGCAGCGATGGCCTCACGAAAGAGCTGACGGACTACGGCATCCTGCACTTCCTCCTGCAGCACGACGATCCGGCCGCCGCGGCGGCGGACATGCTCGACGCCGCGCTGGAGAACGGCGGTCGCGACAACATCACGATCATCGTCCTGAACGTGCACCGCACCGGCTCCTCCCCAACGGTCGACTGACGTCCGTCGTGCACCGGTCTACCCGGTGCGCGTCGCACCGGGTCGCCGCCCCGCTTGACTGCCGGCATGACCGATGTCGACGATCTCGACGACGAGCCGCTCCGCCTGCCGCCCGCTCCGACGCCGCCGGCGCGGGCACCGCTGCCGATCCTGACCGCCATCGTTCCCGTCGTCGGTGCGCTGGTGCTCTGGCGCATCACGGGGTCGGTTCATTCCCTCTGGTTCGCCGCGCTCGGACCGCTCGTCGCGGTGGCGTCCTTCGTCGACGGGCTGCGGACGGCCCGGCGTGCCCGACGGCGTGCCCGGCGTGAGGACCTCCGTGCGCTGGCGCACCTGGAGGATGCGGTCGCTCGGCGGCACGAGGCGGAGCGGCGCAGCGCGTGGCAGCGTACCCCCGACGTGGCCACGCTGTGCGCCGACGAGGCAGAGGTGTGGCGCTCGGTGCCCGGACGTGACGAGGCGCTGGTGGTCGGTCGCGGGGAGGGGGTGAGCAGTCTGCGGATGGAGGGCGAGCCCGCCGACGACGCCGCGCGCGCGTTGCGACGGCGGGCCCGGCGCCTGGAGGACGCGCCCGTGACCGTGCCTCTGCATGCGGGGCTCGCCGTGCGTGGCCCCGCGACACAGGCCACGGCGGTCGTCCGGGCGCTCGTGATGCAGATCTGCCTCGCACGTGCTCCCGGTCGGGTCCGGATCCCCGACCCCGAGGCCGTGGGGGCGATCCTGGGCGACGTGTCGCCTCTCCCGCACGCGTTCGCGAGTGCCGGGGATGCCCTGGTGCTCGCCGACGGCGCGGCTCGCCTCGCCTCGGAAGCCGATATCCCGATCGTCGTCCTGGCCGACGACGCCCCGCCGCCGACGCGCTGTCGCGCCGTCCTGACTCTCCACGGTGGTGATGAGGCCGTCCTTGACCACGAGGGCTCCACGCGTTCGGTGCGCATCGAGGCGTTGTCGGAGCCGCAGGCATCCGAGGTGGCGGCCATGCTCTCGGAGCGAGCTCGCGAGCTCGGTCACCGCGGTGACGCTCCCGTCGCATTCGAGGAGCTCGTCGACGATCGCTCCGGCGCGGGACTGACCGCCGCCATCGGCGTGAGCGCGGGAGAGGTCGTCACGGTCGACCTCGTGGCCGACGGGCCGCACGCGGTCGTGGTGGGCACGACCGGCTCCGGCAAGAGCGAGCTGCTCGTCACCTGGGCGGCCGGCCTGTGTCGCGGACGACACATCGGTGAGGTCTGCCTGCTGCTCATCGACTTCAAGGGTGGCCGCTCCTTCGACGCCCTCGCGGCGCTCCCGCACGTCGCCGGGATCGTGACCGACCTGGATGACCGCGCGGCGGTGCGTGCGGTGGAGAGCCTGCGGGCCGAGATCCGGCGTCGAGAACGCGTTCTCGCCGAGCACGGTGCTCGTGATGTGGAAGAGGCCGCGGGAGCGCTGCCGCGGCTCGTCGTGATCGTCGACGAGTTCGCCGCGCTGGTGGCCGCGCACCCCGAGATGCACGAGCTGTTCTCGGACGTCGCGGCGCGTGGCCGGGCACTCGGCATCCACGCGATCCTGGCATCCCAGCGCGCAGCCGGAGCGTTCCGCGATGGGCTGCTGGCCAATGCGCCGCTGCGGATCGCACTGCGCACCCTCGACGCCGCAGACTCGCGCGCCGTGATCGGGCTCGATGACGCCGTGCGGCTGCCCGGCCGCGCCGAGGCACGGGGGACGGCGCTCCTGCGGCGTGCGGCTGACGTCGATCCACAGCGCGTGCGGATGGCGCGATGCTCCCCGGTCGCGCTCGCGGCGATCAGCGATTCCGCAGGAAGCGACCGCGCGACGGCGCCGTGGCTGCCCCCGCTTCCTCCCGTCGTGGAGCTGGATCGGGTCGCGGTGACCGGTCGCATCGCGCTGGGGCTCTCGGACGAACCGGAGCATCAGCGGCAGGCGCCCGTGCTCCTGCCCCTGGCGGCGACGGCGCTGGCGGTGATCGGCGCGCCGGGAAGCGGACGCTCCTCGTTGCTGCGCGCGATCGCCCGTCAGCTGCCGCAGCCCCCGACGTGGGTGTCCGACGACCCCGAGGCGGCATGGGATGCCGTGGGCGCCGCCGTCGGCCGGCGCGACGGGGCGGGCGTGGTGGTCGACGACGTCGACGCGCTGCTGGCGCGCTATCCCGCGGAGTACGCGGCGGAGATGGTGGTGCGCATCGAGCGGCTCGTGCGGGACGCAGGACAGAGCGGAGGCCTCGTCGTGCTCTCCGCGGCGAGATGTGCGGGGCCGCTCGTCCGTCTGTTGGAGCTGATCCCACATCGCGCCATCCTGCCGCTGGCGACGCGCGCCGACCATGTGGCGGCCGGGGGCGACGGATCCGACCACGTCCGCGACCAGCCCCCCGGGCGGGGGCGCTGGGGACGCGTGCTGGTGCAGTTCATCCGTGACGACGCACCCACGACACCGACGGTGGTCGGCTCCCCGCCGCCGACCTGGACTCCCGGTGAGGCCGACACGGCCGGTCTCGTGGTCGCTCACGGTTTCGCCCGTGACGGCCTGCATCGCGCGAGCGCGGCACGCGATGTTCCGATCATCAGTGTCGATGAGGCGGCCACCCGCGGCGCCCCGTCTCCGCGGACGCTCGTGGTCGGCACGCCGGAGGAGTGGCTTGCCCAGTGGAAGCTCCTGGGCGAACTTCGCATGCGTCACGAGTTCGTCGTCGCCGCCGAGTGCAGCGCAGAATATCGCGCGCTCACCGGGCGACGAGATCTTCCCGTCTACGCCGCTGCACGTGCCGACCGTGCCTGGCGCCTCGTGCCGGGCGGTGCCGCACAGCGCGTGCTGCTGCCCTGGTCGTGACCAGCCGAGGAGGAGGAGACGCCGGGCCGCGACAACGCCGGAACGCCCGAACGAGTCGAATCAGACGGTGGGGCGGATGCGTCCCACCTCGCGGCCTCCGCCGGTGATCTCCAGCGGCAGCTGGTCGAGCGTCGCGACGACGTCCGCCGACGACAGAGCGCCCACGCGCTCCAGCAGACGGATCGCGACGGCGGTCGCCACCCGGCCGCTGCCGTCCAGCGTCTTGAGTGCGACCGTGGCGCCGTTGGGTGCCGTCATGATCATGATTCCCTCGGCGCCTCCCTTGGCGAACACGCCGAGCCGCTCGATGGCGATGGTGTCCGGCCGCCCGGGTCCGTCGATCGCCCACGGGTTCTCGCGGACCGCGCGCACCAGGGCTCCGGCGAGACGGTGGAGGGCGAAGGGGGAGCGCTCCGAGGCGGTGCCGATCCGATGCGCGGCGCGAGCGAGGGCCGTCAGGCCCATGGCGTACACGGGCGCGCCGCAGCCGTCGATCGCGGTCGTGGAGATCTTCGTCCCCGTGAGGCGTTCGATGACCTCACGGATATGCACCTGCAGCGGATGCTGGGGATCGAGATAGCTGTCGGTGTCCCAGCCGTTCGCGGTGCAGGCCAGCAGCATGGTCGCGTGCTTGCCGGAGCAGTTCATGCGGACGCGCGCCGGCTGTCCGAGCTCGCGGACGAGCTCGTCGCGCGTGGCGGTGTCACCGGGCCACGCCGGCGGGCACTGCAGGTGATCCTCGCCGAGACCGGCTGTCGCAAGGATCTCGCGGACGACGCCGGCGTGTCGGTCGGTGCCGCTGTGGCTGGCGGTGGACAGGGCCAGCTGCTCGCCTTCCAGCGTGACGCCGGCGGTCAGGCAGCCCAGCGCCTGCAACGGCTTCATGCTCGAGCGCGGCAGGATCGGCGTGTCGACGTCACCGAGGCTGAGTTGGATCACACTCTCGGGGTCCAGCACGATCGCCGCTCCCGCATGTCGCGACTCGACGAAGCCACTGCGCTCGACGACGGCGAGTTCCACCGCATCGGCGACCGCGATGGTGCCGGACGGTGCGGAGGGACGGGACACGGTGAGAGGATCTGACACGCAGAAGAGCCTACTTCGCCGCGCACCGCGCAACGGGTCGGCTGGGACCACCGAGGAGATGGGCATGCGCCAGCTGGACGAGGTCGCCGACGGCATCTGGGTCACGACGAGCCGGCGCATGGCCACCACCAGCACCGTCATCGTGGGCGGCGCAGAAGCTCTGCTCGTGGATCCCGCGTGGGACGCCGACGAACTCGACACCCTCGCCGCCGCGCTGCGCGCCCGCAACCTGCACGTGCGCGCGGGCTTTGCGACCCACGCCCATCACGACCATCTGCTGTGGCATCCCGCGTTCGGGGACGTCCCGCGGTGGGCCTCCCGCGCCACGGCTGCGCTCGCCGTCTCGGAGCGCGCGGACCTGGTCGCCGCGCTGGGCGACGACGCACCGCCGTGGCTCGTCGAGCTCATGGGGCGGGTCGACGGGATCGGCGACAGCTTCCCCTCCGACAGCGCGCCGGCCGGTGTGCAGATCGAACCGGTCTTCCATGACGGGCATGCGCCGGGGCACACGGCCCTCTGGCTGCCGGAGCGGCGGGTGCTGATCGCCGGCGACATGCTCAGCGACATCGAACTGCCCCTGCCGTTCTTCCCCGACGACCTGCCGGCGTACCTGGACTCCCTGGACCGCCTCGCGCCTCTCGCGTCCCGCGCCGCCGTCATCGTGCCCGGTCACGGGACGGTGGGCGCGGACGCGCTGGTCCGACTCGACGCCGACCGGCGCTACCTCGACGACATGATCAACCGCGGCCGCTCCGACGATCCGCGTGTCGCGAACCCCGGCATGACCGAGGAGCACGCGCATCTGGCGGAGCTCGCGGCCGCCTACCGCGATACGGATGGCAGACTGGCGAGATGATCGGCGAACACCGCTACGCACTCCACGCCCGCTGGACAGGCAACCGCGGCACCGGAACGAGCGGCTATCGCGATTACGACCGTTCGGTCACGCTGGCCGTCGACGGCAAGCCCGCACTGGATGCCTCGAGCGATCGGCCGTTCCGCGGTGATCCCTCGAAGTGGAACCCGGAGGACATGCTGTTGGCCGCGCTGTCGGAGTGTCATCTGCTGTCCTACCTCCACGCGTGTGTGCAGGCGGGTGTCGTCGTCGTGTCCTACACGGACGACGCGACGGGACGGATGATCGAGGACGGTCGAGGTGGCGGCGCGTTCGCCGAGGTGGTGCTGCGACCGCGGGTCGAGGTGGCCACGGCCGCCATGGTCGCCGCTGCAGAGGCCGCACACGCGCAGGCGCACGAGTGGTGCTTCATCGCGAACTCAGTCAACTTCCCGGTTCGTCACGACGCCATCGTCACGGTGGCCCCGGATGCCGCCCTCAGCGGCGTTCGTGCGGAAGAACCTGCTTGAGGCGTTCGACGGGATTGGATGCCGGGGCCTCGTTGTACGCGTTGGCCAGCTCCTGGCCGGAGAGCGCATGGATCGCGGCCATGATCTCGTCGGTCGCCTGACGGCGGGCGCGCCCGGAGTCGGCGGAGCCGTGATGAGAGAGGTCGAGGGGTTCGCCGAAGCGCACCGTCACCCGCGGGCGCAGGCGGGGAAACTTCGCTCCGACGGGCATGATCTCGTTGGTTCCGACCAACCCCACGGGAATTACGGGTGCGCCGGTCTGCAGCGCGAGGAACGCGACACCGGTGCGGCCTTTGTACAGACGCCCGTCGAGGGAGCGCGTCCCCTCCGGATAGAGCGCGGTCGACCACCCCGCGTCGAGCATCCGTCGCTGCTGCTCGAGAGCATCGAGGGCCGCCTGGCCCGCCCCGCGCTGAACGGGGAATGCGCCGACGGCGTAGAAGAACTGCCGCGAGAACCATCCCTTCAGCCCCGGACCGTCGAAGTAGCTCGACTTGGCGAGGAAGCGCACCGGGCGAGGAGCGGCCATCGGAATGACGAAGGAGTCGATGAACGACAGATGATTGCTGGCGAGGATCACCGCACCTTTGCGGGGGAAGTTCTTGCGCCCCTCGATGCGCGGCCGGTACAGCAGCCGCGCGAGCGGGGCCACGACCCACCGGCCGATGACGTAGGTGGGGCCGATTCCGGTGACGTCATGGGCGCCGTCCGGGGGCTGCAGCTCGCCGGCGGCGTCGGGGGCGGGCTCTGCGGATGTCACCAGTCGAGGGTACTCCCGATCGCATGCCGCGTTGAGCATGGCGCCACGGGCGCGCTCCCAGCGCACGCAGAACAAAGTAGGGGAGGATGGAGCCAATCCGTCTTCCATCTGTGAGGTCCTATCGTGCGCCTGCGCCCGCTCGTCGCTGTTTCCGTCGCCGCCGTGTCCGTCATCCTGCTTGCGGGCTGCTCCGGGTCCACCGGCGCCACCGCGTCGGGGAGCCCGACCGCCGCGCCGGCTGCGGACCTCTGTGGCGCGCAGGTCTCCTCGGGTGCCGCCGCCGACGCGGTGACGGTCAGCGGGGATGCGGGAGTGGCTCCCACCCTGTCGTTCACGGCGCCGATCCAGATCGACACCCTGCAGGCCAAGACCATCGACAAGGGGTCGGGTACGCCCGTGACGGCGGGGCAGTTCATCTCCTACGCCATGACGGCCTACGACGCCGAGACCGGTCAGAAGCTCGGCGACATCGGCTACAAGCCCGGGCAGCTGCTTCCCGCGCAGATCTCGGCATCCAGCCCTCTCGGCCAGGTTCTCGGCTGCGGTGCGCCGGGCGAGCGCGTCGTCGCAACGTTCCCGGCGAGCGAGCAGGGTGCGGCGCAGGTCTACGTCGTCGACCTGCTCGGCATCGTCCCGAGCGCCGCATGGGGCGCCGAGCAGGCACCCGTGGCGGGGATGCCGACGGTGTCGCTGGCCGACAACGGAGCGCCCACGATCACGCTGCCGGGCGGCAACCCGCCCACCGAGACGCAGATCGCCACCCTGAAGAAGGGCGACGGGGCCGCAGTCCAGAGCGGCGACCAGGTGCTGGTGCAGTACACCGGCGTGCGCTGGTCGGACGGCAAGACCTTCGACTCGACCTGGGACAAGGGCGGCGTACCGACGAGCTTCAGCACCACCGGCGTCGTCCCCGGCTTCCGCAAGGCGCTGGAAGGCCAGACCGTGGGTTCCCAGGTGCTCGTGACGATGACCCCGGCCGACGGCTACGGCGAGGGCGAGATCAACGCGAACGACCTGAAGGGCGAGACCCTGGTGTTCGTCGTCGACATCCTGGGCGCGCAGACCTCCGCGGCCCAGTAAGTGCCCGCCGGTAGGCTGGCCGCATGCGGCGCATCCTGATCCTCGGTTCGACCGGTTCCATCGGCACCCAGGCTCTGGATGTGATCCGCGCCCGTCGCGACCAGTTCGAGGTGGTGGGACTCGCCGCCGGAAGTGACGCGGCGGGCGTCGCCGCGCAGGCGGCCGAGTTCCAGGTCGAGCACACGGCGCTCGGCGCCGACGAGGCCGAACAGCTCGTGCGGGATGTGGATGCCGACGTCGTACTCAACGGCATCACCGGATCGGTAGGCCTCGGCCCGACACTGGCCGCGCTCGAAGCCGGACGCACGCTCGCGCTGGCCAACAAGGAGTCGCTCATCGTCGGCGGCGATCTGGTCACCGCCATCGCGGCCCCGGGACAGATCGTCCCGGTCGACTCGGAGCACTCCGCGATCGCGCAGGCCCTGCGCGCCGGCACGAGCGACGAGGTGCGCAGGCTCGTGCTGACCGCCTCGGGCGGCCCCTTCCGCGGTCGCTCCCGCGGCGAACTCGAGGGCGTGACTCCGGCCCAGGCGCTGGCGCACCCGACCTGGGATATGGGTCGGGTGGTCACCACCAACTCGGCGACCTTGGTCAACAAGGGGCTCGAGGTGATCGAAGCCCACCTGCTGTTCGGCGTCGATTACGACCGCATCGACGTCGTCGTTCATCCCCAGTCGATCGTGCACTCGATGGTCGAGTTCATCGACGGATCGACCATCGCGCAGGCATCGCCGCCCGATATACGGCTGCCGATCTCGTTGGGCCTCGACTGGCCCCACCGTGTGGGCGGCGTCGGGGTGCCGCTGGATTGGACCCGGGCGGCCTCGTGGAGCTTCGAGCCTCTCGACGAGGGGGCCTTCCCGGCGGTCGCCCTCGCCAAGCAGGTGGGGCGCGCCGGCGCGACCTACCCCGCCGTGTTCAATGCGGCCAACGAACAGGCGGTCGATGCGTTCCACGCGGGACGCCTGAGCTTTCCCGGCATCCTGGACACGGTCCAGCGCATCGTCGATGCGCACGACGCGCCGCCCGTGCTCTCACGCGGGGCGCTGGTCGACGCGGAGGGCTGGGCCCGCGCCGCCGCCGACGAGGCTATTGCCGCCGGCTGAGGCGAGGCGCCCGCGCGCGCGACGGAGAGGACCGGACCGCCCGCAGAGGATGGGGAGGGCGGTCCGGTCAGCGCCCGATCGGGGGACGATCCGGGCGAGCGGCCGCGGGGGAAGCGGCGGCCGGGGGTAGGGTGAAAAGGTCAGTACGTGAGCAGGCCGTGAGCGCGGAACTGCTCGCGGACCCGGTCGACGAGGTCGACGGAGGGGGGTTCGGTCTCGGCCAGACGGTAGTCGCGCCCGAGCGCGTCCCACTTGTCTCGGCCCATCTGGTGGAACGGCAGCACCTCGACGCGGGTGACCGTCTCGGGGCGGATCTCATTGAGTGACGCGGCGTACGCAGCGACCGCCTCGACGTTGTCGACGTCGTCGGTCAGGCCCGGAACGAGGACGAAGCGGATCCACACCTCGGGCCCCTCGGGCCGAGCGGCCAGACGGCGACCGAACGCCAGCGTGGGTTCGAGCTCGCGCCCCGTCACCTCGCGGTAGGTCTCGGGGTCACCGCTCTTGACGTCCAGAAGGACGAGGTCGACGTCGTCGAGCATGGCGTCGGATGCCGCGGCGCCGAGGTAGCCGGACGTGTCGATGGCGGTGTGGATGCCGAGCTCCTTCGCGCCGCGCAGGATCCGTGCTGCGAAGGCGGGCTGCATGAGCACCTCGCCGCCGGAGAGGGTGATGCCGCCCCCGGTCGCCTGGAAAACCGCGGTGTAGCGCGCGATGCGGGTGAGCAGCTCATCGCTCGTGACGGGCTGACCGTCCTTCATCGCGAGGGTGTCGGGGTTGTGGCAGTAGAGGCACTGCAGCGGGCATCCGCTGAGGAACGTGGTCAGCCGCGTTCCCGGCCCGTCCACGGCGGTGACGAGCTCCCACGAGTGCACGGAGCCGAGCCGGCCCTCGCGCATCGCGGTCAGTCGCTCATGACGATCGACATCCGAGACCGCGAGCCCGTCGAGGCCGGCGCCCGCGCGCCGGTGGGCGGGCGCCTGGAGGGGGACCTCCAGGCGCACCGCGTCATCGGGGAGTGCGGGAAAGGTGGACGGCACCGCGTTGCACGGGTGGCGACGGAGCATCGCCTTGGCCATTGTCCTCAGCTTCTCTCTGCGTGTCGGTTCGTCTGCCGGAGGATCCGGATCACATGGAGCCGTGGAACGTACGCGACAGCACGTCGAGCTGCTGCTCGCGTGTGAGGCGGACGAAGTTCACGGCGTAGCCGGAGACCCGGATGGTCAGCTGCGGGTAGTTCTCCGGGTGCTCCATGGCATCTTCGAGCGTCTCGCGGTTCAGCACGTTGACGTTCATGTGATAGCCGTGCGAGCCCACGTAGGCGTCGAGCAGACCGGCGAGGTTGCGCACCTGTTCCTCGACGGTGCGCCCGAGGCCGCTGGGGACGACGGTGTTGGTCAGCGAGATGCCGTCCTGCGACTGCGCGTAAGGGATCTTGGCGACCGACAGCGCCGAGGCGAGCATGCCGTGGGTGTCGCGGCCGTTCATGGGGTTGGCGCCCGGGGCGAACGGCTCTCCGGCGCGGCGACCGTCGGGTGTGTTGCCCGTCGCCTTGCCGTAGACGACGTTCGAGGTGATCGTGAGCACCGACTGCGTGGGCAGGGCGCCCCGGTACATCGGGTGACGGCGGATCTTCGACATGAAGCTCTCCACCAGGCCGACAGCGATCTGGTCGGCGCGGTCGTCGTCGTTGCCGTAGCTCGGGAACTCGCCCTCGGTGAGGTAGTCCACCACGATGCCGCGTTCGTCGCGCACGGGGGTGACGGTGGCGTACTTGATGGCCGACAGCGAGTCCGCCGCGACGGACAGTCCCGCGATTCCGCAGGCCATCGTGCGCAGCACGTCCTTGTCGTGCAGGGCCATCTCGATGCGCTCGTACGCGTACTTGTCGTGCGACCAGTGGATGCAGTTGAGGGCCTCGACGTAGGTCTCGGCCAGCCAGTCCATCGTCTTGTCGAAGCGCTCCATGACGTCGTCGAAGTCGAGCGGGCCGTCGCCGACGGGTGCCGTCACCGGCGAGACCTGCTTGCCGGTGACCTCGTCGCGGCCTCCGTTGATCGCGTAGAGCAGCGTCTTGGCGAGGTTCACGCGCGCACCGAAGAACTGCATCTGCTTGCCGACGCGCATGGGGCTCACGCAGCAGGCGATCGCGGCGTCATCGCCCCAGGCGGGGCGGATGATCTCGTCCGACTCGTACTGCACCGCCGACGTGTCGATGGACACCCGTGCGCAGTAGTCCTTGAACCCCTGCGGCAGCTCGGGGCTCCAGAACACGGTCATGTTGGGCTCGGGCGCCGGACCCAGGTTGTAGAGGGTCTGCAGGAAGCGGAACGAGTTCTTCGTCACGAGGGGGCGACCGTCCTCGCCCATGCCGCCGATCGTCTCGGTGACCCAGGTCGGGTCGCCGGAGAACAGGCTGTCGTACTCGGGGGTGCGCAGGAAGCGGACGATGCGCAGCTTGATGACGAAGTCGTCGATGATCTCCTGCGCCTCGGTCTCGGTGATCAGGCCCGCCTGCAGGTCGCGCTCGATGAAGACGTCGAGGAACGTCGAGGTGCGTCCGAGCGACATCGCGGCGCCGTTCTGCTCCTTCACGGCGGCGAGGTAGCCGAAGTACAGCCACTGCACGGCTTCCCGCGCGGTGGTCGCCGGCCCGGAGATGTCGAAGCCGTACGCCGCTGCCATCTGCTTCAGTTCGCCGAGCGCGCGGATCTGTTCCGCGTGCTCCTCGCGCATGCGCACGACCTCTTCGGTGAAGGGTGTCGTGTCCAGGCCGAGCTTGTCGATCTTCTTCGCGGCGATCAGCTGGTCGACGCCGTACAGTGCGACGCGGCGGTAGTCGCCGATGATGCGACCGCGACCGTAGGCGTCCGGGAGTCCGGTGATGACGTGCGAGCTGCGCGCGGCGCGGACGTTCGGCGAGTACACGTCGAAGACGGCCTCGTTGTGCGTCTTGCGGTAGCTCGTGAAGATCTCCTTGAGGGTCTGGTCGACCTCGTAGCCGTAGGTCTCGAGCGCGCCCTCGACCATGCGCCAGCCGCCGTTGGGCATGATCGCGCGCTTCAGCGGCGCGTCGGTCTGCAGGCCAACGATGAGCTCGTCGTCCTTCGCGATGTACCCGGGGCCGTGGGCGGTGATGCCGGCGGGCGTGTGCGCGTCGACGTCGTAGATGCCCTTCTCGCGCTCGACCGGGAACATCGCCGACAGCGTGCTCCAGATCCGCGTGGTGCGGGCCGTGGCGCCGGTCAGGAACGAGGCGTCGCCGAGGTACGGCGTGTAGTTGCGCTGAATGAAGTCGCGCACATCGATCACGTCCTGCCACGGGCCGGCGGTGAAGCCGTTCCAGGCGACGGGCTGCGTGTCCTGTGCGGAGGGGGTGACGGTGGTCATGATTCGCTTCCTCAAATCCTCGTGGGAGCGGCCCGTCCACCCATCCGTGGGCGAGTCGTTGAGATCAGCGTAGCGCTTGTGGTCAGACCACAAAGAGAGCATGGATGCCGCCGACAATCGACTCTCCGGAAAGACGGACGCCCCTTGTGGTCAGTCCACAAGGGGCGTCGCGGGGTCGCGGGTGTCGCTGGTCTCAGGCGGGGCGCGTCGGATCGGAGTCCGGCGTGGAATCCCGCGGGTAGAGGGCACCACCCACGACGGTGCCGGCGGGGCCCATCCGGCTGCGGCGAGGGCTCGGCGTGCGAGCTCTCGCGCCGAGTACGGCACACGAGCGCCTCGGATGTCGCGATAGTCCTGGTGGCCGGGGCCCGCCCAGAGAATCGCGTCGCCGTCGCCGACGCGCGAGATCGCCTCGACGATCGCCCGTTCCGGCGGCGAGATCTCGAGGATCTCGGTGGCCGACACGGCGGCGCGAGCGCCGGTGAGCAGTTCGGCGCGGATGTCGTCGGGGTTCTCGTGTCGCGGATGGTGATCGGTGATGATGAGGATGTCGCTGCCGAGCGCGGCAGTGCGTCCCATATCGAATCTCTTGGTCGTGTCGCGGTCGCCGTCGGCGCCGAACAGCATCCGAACGCGTCCCGGGGTGATGCGCCGCACGGCGGCGAGTGTCTTCTCGAACGCGTCGGGGGAGTGGCCGAAGTCGACGTAGACCGCCGGGCCGCTCTCTCCGGACACGCGCTGTGTCCGCCCGGGACAGCCGCCTCGATCCGGCGGCCGTCGAGGGCCGCGGCCAGCCGCTCCCACGCGTAGCCCGCCTCTCGGAGCATCACGATGGCGAGCGCCGCGTTGGAGGCCATGTGCGGGCCGATCACCGGAACAGTGGTCGTCAGCAACTGCCCATCGGGGCCGTGAGGAGCGAAAGTGGTGCCGTGTTGTCGCTCGGCGACGATGTCCACGGTCCAATCCGCCGCGACCGGCTCCACGGCCAGGGCCGGGGTGATGATCGTCGTGGTGGGAACCCTCGCTGCCGCGACGACCTCGACGCCGTATTCGGAGTCGAGGCTCACCACCGCCCGACGACTGCGTTCGGGGGTGAACAGCGGCAGCTTCGCGCGGAGGTAGGTGCCCATGTCGCCGAAGTCGTCGAGATGGTCGTGCGTGAGGTTGGTGAAGCCCGCGACATCGAAGACGATCCCGTCGACGCGGTGACGTGCCAGTGCCTGCGCGCTGACTTCGTCGGCCACCGCCTCCACTCCGCGCTCGCGCATGTGCGCGAGCAGAGCGTGGAACTCGGGCGCCTCCAGAATCGCCTTGAGGAGATGTGCGACGCTCGTCTTGTCGTTCGTTCCCGTGACGCCGAGCATGATCGGCACGTTCTGCTCCGTGCCGTAGATCCAGGCCGAGATCTCGCCGAGGATGCCGCGCGGATCGTCCACCACGGCGATCGGCACGCCGGCGTCGGCTGACAGCTCCGCACCCGCGCGGTCGGTGATGACGGCTGCCGCCCCCGCCGCGACGGCAGCCCCCACGAACTGCGCACCGTGATGGTTGCGGCCGGGGAGCGCGACGAACAGATCGCCGAGACGCAGGTCGTCCGTTGCCAGCGTCACTCCGGAGCGAGAGCCATGGGCGGCGACCGGGCCGCAGGCCAGGACGAGCCGGGTATCCGTCAGGCGCGGCGTCGACGCACCAGCGCGACGACGAGCGCTGCGATCGCGGCGGCGAGGGCGCCACCGCTCAACCAGCGTGCGACCGGGTCGGCATCCGACGCCGCCGCGGCGGTCGTGGCGGCGTGCGCATCTGCATCGCCGTCGGTCGTCGACGCATGCCCGTGGTCGCCAGAGCCGGTCGACACGGCACCGACCGCGACGACGGGGGCAGGCGCTTTCAGATCGTCTTCGCTCTGCCCCTCGGCGGCGACCTCCGACCAGTCGGTCGACCCGGTTTCGCACGTCTGCAGGACGGGGAAGGCCACCGAGGTGTTCGCGGCGCTCGACGAGAAGATCACATCGAGCGCGACCGAGGCCGCTACGCCGGAGTCGACCGGCGTGATCGCCGTGAACGTGACGGAGGACGGGATGCCATCCGTGTTCAGCTCGCGGGTGATCTTCCATGCGCCGTCGAGCACCGGCTTCACGCCGTCGATGCCCTGGGGGATGGTGATCTTCACTGCGGTGGTGGGCGAGTCCTCGCAGCCGTGGCTGAACGAGAACGCGAGGCGTGTGGTCGACCCGGCATCCGACGCGTCCGGCGTGACGTGCACGTGAGCCGATGCGGCGAGGGGGGCCGCAAGCACGAGGGCGGCGCCGGCGAGGATGCCGGCGATCGTGCGTGCGCGGCGGCGGGAGTCAGGGGTGACAGTCATCAGGGTGCTCTTTCTGTTCGTTCGTGGCGCGGCGGATGCCGCGATGACGGGTGCGGCGGTGCCGCGGGGTGCCGCGGGTGCGGCGGTGCTCAGCGTGCGAACGCCGGTGGACCCCGTCGAGTGAGAACGGACAGGTGGGCATCGGCACGCGCGACGCGCGGGCCGGGAGAGGGAATGACGACCCACGGGAAGCTCTGCGGTGCCGGCGAGTGGGTACGGTTCAGGACGCGCCGGATGCCGCGGGCCAGAACCGCCACAAGCCGCTCGCCGTAGGCCACGAGCGCGATGGTGACGACCGCCGCCAGGGCGTGGGCGAGCAGCATCCCGACGCCGAGGTGGGCGGCGGAGTGTCCGGAGCCGGCAACGGCCGGACCGATCGAGAGCGCACCGTGCACGTGCCCGGTGCCGGCGGCGGGGAGGGAGGCGGGTCCGATCACGGCGAACATCGTGTGCAGTGCGATCTGCGCCGCCGCGATGGCCGCTGCCGTCCGAAGGAGACTCCGGCGTCGGCCGACGAGAGCGACGGCGACGGGTGAGGCGAGAACGGTGACGGCCACGATCAGCCACAGCGGGGGTGCCTGTCCGCCGCCCAACGTGTGCCCCGCCGAGGCGATCGTCGTCGCGATCGCCGCTGCGGTCGTGCCGCGCAGGGCGCGCACACGGCGGCTCGTCGATCGGTGGGGCACCTGATGAGCCTACCGGCGCCGAAAGGGGCGTGCCGCGCGAGGGCTGAGCAAACTCAAAGCGGCGACCGGTAGCCTCTTGGCTCGTGACCCTCATCGCCTTCATCGTCGGCGTCGTGCTGCTGGTCGTGGGGCTCGCGGCATCGATCGCTCTGCACGAGGTCGGGCATCTCGTGCCCGCCAAGCTCTTCGGCGTGCGAGTGGGCCGCTACATGGTGGGTCTCGGGCCGACGCTGTGGTCTCGCCGGTTCGGTGAGACGGAGTACGGCGTGAAGCTCCTGCCGCTCGGCGGCTACATCTCCATGGCGGGTATGTATCCGCCGGCCCCGCAGACCGTGGCGGCCACGGCCGCCTCGCGGGCGCGCGCCGGCTTCTTCGCGTCGATGGTGCAGGATGCGCGGGCCGCCAACGAGGAGACCCTCGACGGTGTGGACCGCACCGGAACCTTCTACGCCCTCCCCGTGTGGCGGCGGATCGTCATCATGCTCGGTGGCCCGGTCATGAACCTTCTGCTGGCGATGCTCCTGTTCGCGATCGTCTTCAGCGGCATCGGCGTGCAGACCGCGACGACCACCATCGCCGCGGTGAACCAGTGCGTGCTGCCGGCAGGATCGACCCAGACCGCGTGCGCGGCAGACGATCCCGTCTCACCGGCCGCGGCGGCCGGCATCCAGACCGGTGACGTGATCGTGTCGGTCGACGGCACGTCGGTGCAGACGTTCGAGGAGGCGTCGGCGATCATCCAGGCCTCGCCCAACCGCGCCATCGCCGTCGTCGTCCGCCGCGACGGTGTCGAGCAGACCCTCCAGGTCACACCGCTGCTCGCGCAACGTCAGATCGCGGGGCCCGACGGCACCACCGTCACCGCCGACGTCGGCTTCGTCGGAATGACCGCGATGACGGACTATGTGCACCAGCCGCTGTGGGCGGGTCCCGCCGCAGCGGTGCAGCAGGCCGGTCAGGTCGTCGGCATCATGGGGCAACTGCCGGCACGCGTCTACCAGACGGCGTCCGACATGATCACCGGGGCTCCGCGCGATCCGAACGGGCCGCTGTCGGTGGTCGGCGTCGGCCGGCTCGCCGGCGAGGCCGCGGCCACCGATGCGCCGGTGCTCAACCGCGTCGCCACCATTCTCGGGCTGTTGGGCTCGCTCAACCTGGCACTGTTCGTCTTCAACCTCATCCCGCTGCTGCCGCTGGACGGTGGCC
Source organism: Microbacterium sp. SCN 69-37 (assembly GCF_001724435.1). Lineage (NCBI taxonomy): Bacteria > Bacillati > Actinomycetota > Actinomycetes > Micrococcales > Microbacteriaceae > Microbacterium > Microbacterium sp. SCN 69-37. The sequence continues at coordinate 33,808 of NZ_MEEL01000039.1, read as the reverse complement.
ACGTGGTGATCGCCCTCTGGGAGGGCGTGAAGCGCGCCTGGGCCCGGCTGTGGCGCCGCCCGCCGCCGCGCCCCGTCGATGCGACCACGCTCGTCCCGGTGACGTTCGTCGTGGTCGTCGCGATCGTCGTGATGGGCGGCATCCTGATCCTGGCGGACATCGTGAATCCGCTCAAGATCTTCGGCTGAGTCAGTCGAGAGCCCAGGACACCAGTCGTTCGAGCGTGGCGAGGCCGTCGCGCGAGAGGATCGACTCCAGGTGCCCCTGCACCGAGGCGTAGCCCGGTCCGCGCAGGGCGTAGACGTCACCGGAGCCCCCATCCGCCGAGATCTCCGTGCGCCCGAGGCGGGCCGTTCCCGGGTTCACGCGGGCCGTGAACGTGTTGTAGAACCCGATCGACGATGGTTCTCCGAAGACGTCCACGGTCTTCTGCAGGCCCTGATGGGGCGTCGCCAGGGGAGCGAGGTCCAGGCCGAGCCGGTCGGCGAGGATCTGGTGGCTCAGACAGACCGCCAGGAGGGGCCGACCGCCGTCGAGGCGGGCGGCGACGACGTCGCGCATGGCGCGGATGCGGGCGCTGCCGTCGTCCCGCGGATCGCCCGGCCCGGGTCCCGCGACGACGATGTCGGCCGCCGCGAGAGCGTCGGCTTCCGCCGCGGCACGGCTCCAGGGCACGATCGAGGTGGCGAAGCCGAGGTGACGCAGCTGGTGGGCGAGCATCGTGGTGAAACGGTCCTCGGCATCCACCACCACCGCCGTTCGGCCGACGTAGGGACCCGCGGCAGCGGTCTGCTGCGGGTTCAGCCAGAAGGGGGCGAGCCGCTCGTTGCGCGCCGCGAGCAGCGCGGCGATCGACGGGTCGTCGGCCAGGCGGGGCGCGGTCGATGCCGGGGCGTCCTCGTCGAGGAGCGTGTCGGGGGCCGCATCGCGTGCCACGGCGCCGATGGCCCCGAGCACGCCGGCCGCTTTGCCGTGGGTCTCTCCGACTTCGCCCTCGGGGTCGGAGTGGCGCACGAGCGTGGCGCCCACGGGAACGCGCAGGGTGCCGTCGACCAGGTAGGCGGTGCGAATGAGGATGGGCGCATCCAGGTCGTGGCGACCGTCGGCGGTGGGGGTGAACAGTGCCGCGACGCCGGAGTAGTAGCCGCGGGGCTCGCGTTCGTGCCGCTGGATGACGGTGCACGCGTTCTGCATGGGCGATCCGGTGACCGTCGGTGCGAACATCGTCTCGCGCAGGATGTCCCGCGGGTCCATCGTGCTCGTGCCACGCAGCATGTACTCGGTGTGCGTCAACCGCGACATCTCCTTGAGATGCGGGCCGGTGATGCGGCCCCCGTCGCTGCAGACGGCGCTCATCATCTTGAGCTCCTCGTCGACGACCATGAAGAGCTCTTCGGTCTCCTTCGTCGACGACAGGAACGCGGTGAGCGTCTCGGCCGTGGCTCCTCCGACGGGGTGGCGGAAGGTGCCCGAGATCGGGTTCATCGTGACGACGCTGGTGCCCGCGATCGTCGCGCCGTCGCGCCGCGCGCTGACGTGGGCCTCCGGGCTCGCGCCGACCGCGAGATGACCGGGCGTGGACACGAGGAAGGTCCAGTAGGCGCCGCGTTCGTGCTCCAGCAGGGCGCGGAACCAGGTGAGTCCCGCGGTGACCGCGTCGGTGTCGACGGATGCCGTGAAGTCACGGCGGATGACGAAGTTCGCGCCTTCGCCGCGGCCGATCTCGTCGGCGATGACGCGGCGGACGATCGTCGCATACTCGTCATCGCTGACGTCGAATCCGGCGTCGGCCAGCGGAATGGTCTCGGACGGCAGCGTCGACAGCAGCGCGGCGCGCTCGACTGTCACGTGCTCGTCGACCACGAGACAGCGCAGCGGCGCGCCGTCGTCGTGGCACGCGAAGCCCCGCTCGACGACCTGCCGATAGGGCACGAGCGCCAGCACCTCTCGCGGGGTGCCCGTCGCATCCGTCAGCGGGATGTCGGACAGCAGGGGGACGTCGACCACCTCGCCGACGAGGAGCTCGACGGTGCCGGCATCCCGGGCGATCAGGGCGAACGGACGCTCCGCGCGCAGCACGGACTCCAGCGGGGAGGGGCTCGGGGTCATCGCCGGGCCTTTCTTCAGGTCGGGCGGGCTGCATTCGTCGAACGAAAAGACCGCCTCGAGGGCGGTCTGTGTCGTGGGTCGCGAGCACACCGCCTCAGCGGGTGGGCCACCAGGAGGTGTTCGCGAACATGCGGTCACGATATCAGAACGAGCGATGACGATCACCGCGCAGCCCCCGCGCAGTGTGCGCGGCGTAGTCTGGTGCAGTGCCAGCAGTGAACATCGGGATGCCGCGCGTGCCGGACGTCCTCGCCCCCCGCCGCAAGAGCCGTCAGATCAAGGTCGGGAAGGTGCTCGTCGGTGGCGACGCCCCCGTGAGCGTGCAGTCGATGACCACGACGCCGACGACGAACATCAACGCGACCCTCCAGCAGATCGCCGAGCTGACGGCATCCGGCTGCGAGATCGTGCGCGTGGCCGTGCCCAGCCAGGACGACGCCGATGTGCTGCACATCATCGCGAAGAAGAGTCAGATCCCCGTCATCGCGGACATCCACTTCCAGCCCAAGTACGTCTTCCAGGCGATCGACGCCGGGTGCGGCGCGGTGCGGGTGAACCCGGGCAACATCCGCAAGTTCGACGACCAGGTCGGCGCCATCGCGAAGGCGGCGAAGGATGCCGGTGTGTCGCTGCGCATCGGGGTGAACGCCGGCTCGCTCGACAAGCGGCTGCTCGAGAAGTACGGCAAGGCGACCCCGGAGGCGCTCGTGGAGAGTGCGGTCTGGGAGGCGTCGCTGTTCGAAGAGCATGACTTCCACGACTTCAAGATCTCGGTGAAGCACAACGACCCGGTCGTGATGGTGAAGGCGTACCGCATGCTCGCCGAGCGGGGCGACTGGCCCCTGCACCTCGGTGTGACCGAGGCAGGTCCTGCGTTCCAGGGCACGATCAAGAGCGCCACCGCCTTCGGCATCCTTCTGGGCGAGGGCATCGGTGACACGATCCGCGTCTCGCTGTCGGCGCCGCCGGCGGAAGAGGTCAAGGTCGGCCACCAGATCCTGCAGTCGCTGAACCTCCGCGAGCGCAAGCTCGAGATCGTGTCGTGCCCGTCGTGCGGCCGTGCGCAGGTGGACGTGTACACGCTCGCCAACGACGTCACCGAGGGTCTCAAGGACATGACGGTGCCCCTGCGCGTCGCTGTGATGGGATGCGTCGTCAACGGACCGGGTGAGGCGCGGGAAGCCGATCTGGGCGTCGCCTCGGGCAACGGCAAGGGCCAGATCTTCGTCAAGGGCGAGGTGATCAAGACCGTTCCCGAGGCCGAGATCGTCGCCACTCTGATCGAAGAAGCCAACCGCATCGCCGACGAGATGGGCCCCGACGCCCCGATCGGCACGGCGCAGGTCGTCACCGCCTGAGCCACGTTCTTCGTGGACGGCCTCGTATGCCGTCGGCGGCATGGGCGTGATCAGATCGTTGTCCCGCAGCGTGCGCCGTCCCGCCGCGCGCTGACACGTGACCGCCGGCGACCTCTGGTTCCTCGCCACGGCATCCCCGATGGGCGATGACGTTCTCGCCAGCGACGGGACGAACCTGATCCGCGTGCACGTCAACGCGGGTCAGATCGCACCGGACGTCGCAGAGCGAGCGATCGCTGCTCTCGCCCAGGAGTGAGTATCGCCGATCGCCTCCGGCGCGTCAGTGCACCGTGGTCGCCGTCGACTTCCCGTCGCGGGTGAGCGCCAGAGCCTGCCTGAGGTCGTCGAACAGATCGTCGACGTGTTCGAGACCGATCGACAGGCGCAGGATGTCGGCGTCGGGCCGGGCCTCGGGCGCGACCGGGCGGTGCGTGAGGGCGGCCGGATGCTGGATCAGCGAGTCCACGCCGCCCAGCGAGACGGCATGGGTGAACAGGCGCGTGGATGCCGCGACGCGCGCCGCGGCATCGTAGCCTCCGCGCAGGCGGAGCGACACCATCGCGCCGGTGCCGTGCTGCTGGCGGGCGAGCAGCCCCGTCGGGTCGCCGTGCAGTCCCGGGTAGAACACCTCCGCGATCGCATCGTGCTCGAGCAGGCGCCGGGCGATCTTCGCGGCCGTCTCCTGCTGCGCGCGCATCCGCAGGGGCAGGGTCGGGAGGCCACGATGCAGCAGATACGCGCCGAGAGGGTGAAGGATGCCGCCGGTGATCGCCCGGACGCGGCGAAGAGCAGCGGCGGATTCCGCGCCACAAGCGATGACGCCGCCGACGACGTCGCCGTGGCCGCCGAGGTATTTCGTCGCGCTGTGCAGCGACATCGTCGCGCCGTGGGCGAGCGGTTGCTGGAGGACCGGCGTGGCGAACGTGTTGTCGACGAGGACCGGAACGTCGTTCGCCTGCGCGACGACGGCGGCGATGTCGACGAGTTCGAGTGTCGGGTTCGCCGGCGTCTCCACGATGACCAGTCCGGTCTCCGGGCGCAGTGCTGCGCCGACCTCGTCCGGACCGCAGAAGGTCGCCTGCGTACCCAGCAGGCCGCTAGCCAGCATGTGATCGCTGCCGCCGTAGAGCGGTCGGACCGCCACGACGTGCGGATGCCCGATCGAGACCGTGTGCGAGACGATCGCCGCCGTCAGCGCCGCCATTCCGGAGGCGAACGCCACGGAGGCCTCTGCCGCTTCGAGCGTGGCCAGGGCCTCCTCGAAGCGGGACACCGTCGGGTTCCACAGGCGGGCGTACACGTGGCTGCCCCCGGGGATCGGCGTTCCGCCGGTCGCGAGCGCCTCGTACGAGTCCCCGCCGCGCTCCACGTCGGGCAACGGGTAGGTCGACGACAGATCGAGCGGCGGGGTGTGCACGCCGAGGGAGGCGAAGTCCGCGCGCCCGGCGTGCACGGCGAGCGTGTCGAGATGGTCCATGCCGCGAGTATGGAGGAAAGTGCGGCAGGGGTTCGGTGCGATTGTGAAATCCGCAATCACCTGATCGAATTGTGCCGAACTGAGCAATCCGAGACGACCGTTCAGGAGGCGCACTTGGCTGAACAGCAAAGCACGGCATCCGCCCTCGATGAGCTCGACCTGCGGATTCTCGCGGCCGTGGTCCGCGCGCCCGGCCGGTCCAACAAAGCGCTCGCCGAAGAACTCGGCGTCGCGGAGTCGACCTGCGCATACCGCATTCGCTCCCTCCGCGTTCGCGGGGTGCTGGCCGGCGTCCGCGTCCTCGTCGACCCGGCATCCCTCGGTCTTCCGCTGCAAGCTGTCATCCGCGTGCGTCTCGGTCGACACACTCGCGAGGGGGTCGGGCAGCTGTTCGACGCGATCGTGGCGACGCCCGGCGTGATCGAGGCCTTTCACGTGGCAGGCGAGGACGACTTCCTCGTGCATGTGGCCGTGGAGGATGCCGCGGCGCTGCGCGACATCGTCCTCCAGCACATCACGGTGCACGAGGCGGTACTCACCACCGAAACCCACCTCGTCTTCGAGCGGCGCGAGGGAGTGGGGCCGCTCGCCCGCGTCACCGGGAGGCGCTCGGGTCCCAGAGCGAGTGATACGCGTTGATCGCCGGCTGCCCACCGAGGTGCGCGTACAACACGGTGGACGATGCCGGAATGTCGCGGGAGCCGACGAGGTCGATCAGCCCGGCCAGGGACTTCCCCTCGTAGACGGGGTCCGTGATCATCGCTTCCAGCCGTGCGCCGAGTTCGATGGCCTCCATCGTGGAGTCGACGGGGATGCCGTACAGCTCACCCGCCCACCCCTCCAGAACCTGGATCTCGTCATCGCGCAGATCGCGGCCGAGCTCGATGAGCTGCGCCGTATGCCGAGCGATGCGCGCGACCTGATCGCGAGTCTTCCGGAGGGTCGCGGAAGCGTCGATTCCCAGCACGCGACGTCGGACGCCGGTCGCCTCTTCGAGCGCGGCGAATCCCGCGATCATTCCGGCATGGGTCGATCCGGTGACGGTGCAGACGATGATCGTGTCGAAGAAGACGCCGAGCTGCTTCTCCTGCTCGGCGACTTCGAACGCCCAGTTGGCGAAGCCCAGACCTCCGAGCGGGTGCTCGCTCGCTCCGGCGGGGATGGGGTAGGGCGTACCGCCGCCGGCTTCGACCTCGGCCAGCGCCTGCTTCCAGGAGTCGCGGATGCCGATGTCGAAGCCGGCATCGTCGAGGCGCGAATCCGCGCCCATCATGCGCGAGAGCAGGATGTTGCCGACCTTGTCGTTGGTGGGGTCGTCCCACGGAACCCACTTCTCCTGGACGAGTCGCGCTTTCAGCCCGAGGTGCGCCGCGACGGCCGCGACCTGGCGCGTGTGGTTGGACTGGTAGCCGCCGATCGACACGATCGTGTCGGCACCGGACGCGAGGATGTCGGGGACGATGTACTCGAGCTTGCGCACCTTGTTGCCGCCGAACGCGAGGCCGCTGTTCACATCCTCGCGTTTCGCCCAGATCTGCGCGCCCCCGAGGTGGTCGCTGAGCCGCGCCAGGTGCTGCAACGGGCTCGGCCCGAAGGTGAGCGGGTGGCGAGCGAACTCGTGCAGCTTCATGAGGGATCCTGTTCAGTGGGGGCGGGGGAGATGGTGAGGGACTGCCAGGCGCTCTCGGCGAGGCGTGCGGCGTCGTCGGCGGCGCCGGCCGCGCACAGCGCCACCAGGCGGTCATGCCGCTCAGCGGAGGCGGCCGCTTCGTCGGAGGCGAACCTCAGTCGCTCCACGCGGCGCAGGACCGGCTCATAGCGGGCGATGACGGCCGCGGCTGCCGCATTCGCGCACACCTCGAGGGCGACGCGGTGAAAGCGCGCATCCGCCTCGAGGGCGCCGTCGATGTCGCCGGCGCTCAGTGCGGCACGAAACGCCGCGTTCGCCGCGCGCATCGCATCGAGGTCGCGCGTCGTCATGCGCGGTGTCGCCGTGCGGACGGCAAGGGCATGCAGGGCGCCAACGACGGCCTGCGCGTCGCGGAGGGCGCCGGGGTCGATCGGGGCGACGACGGTGGAGCGGCCGGGTGTCGCCTGCACGAGCCCGGCCTGAGCGAGTTCGAGCAGCGCCTCTCGCACGGGCGTGCGACTGACGCCGAGTCGCTCGGCCAGTTCTGCGTCGCGCAGTTGCTCACCGGGGGCGAGGCTGCCGTCGACGATCGCCTCCTGCAGGCGCGCGTGCACGTCGTCGCGAAGAAGTGCGCGGGGCACGGGGACGGCAGCGAGTGGCACGGTATGCAATATATCTCAGGTTGGACGCGACGCCCGTCGCACATCCGTCTCGGGCGGAGGCCGTCAGACGACGCTGAACCGGACGGTTCCCTCGTCAACGGACGCCGCATCCAGCCGCAGACGTACGAGGGTGCCGGGCGCAGCCGCCACGCGCGCCACGCGCGCCTCGACGGCCGGTTGCATGAGCTGGATGCGTGCCTCGTCCCCGCGTCTGCTGAGCACGAGTGCGTCGAACTCGTCCCCGACGTGTCCGGCCAGCAGCGCCGCCTCGACGCGATCGATCGCCCCGGAGCTGAGCTGGGCGGCGATCGACGAACTGCGCGCCATGATCGCGGGGAGGATGGGAAGTGATGCGCGCGCCCACCCGGGAACCTCTTCACCGTTCACGAGAGCATGGCAGATCACCAGCGACCATCTGTCGACCACGCGTCGCAGGGGAGCAGTCGTGTGAGCGTACGGGGCGCCGATCGCAGCCTGCGATCGCTGTTCAGGCAGCTCGCCGTCGAAGGTCGCGTAGCCCGCTCCGCGGAACAGGCCCGCCGCGTATTCGCGAACAGCGAGAGCGGCGGGCGAACGGTCGAGGCTGCGCAGATAGTCGCCGTAGGCGACGTCGGTGGTCCACGGCAGTCCCAAAGCCACCGTCTGTGACCGGAACTCCTCCACGTCGGTCGACGCGGCCGGAGGCATGGTCCGCAGGATGCCGACGCGACCGTCGATCATGATCTGCGCCGCCGCCATGCCGGTGAGCAACGAGACATCGGCGTTCCAATCCTCCAACGCCACACCGTCGGCGCGCTCGAGACCGTAGGCGTCGTCCTCCGCCGCCGTGACGATACGCGTCTCCGGCAGGTTCAGGCTCGCGCCCCCGCGCTCGCGCTCCCGTTCGGCCCGGGCGGCGCCGAACCATGGCAGCGCGGCGAGGGTGGCGGGGGCAGTGCCGGCGTCGATCGCCGCCTGCGCCTCGGAGTAGGACCATTGGCGCCGCGACCGCACGATCGCGCGGGTGATGGTCGTCTCCGTCGGGCGGGCGCCCTCGTCCAGCACGAACCGCCACACGTACGCGCGTCGGTCCACGCCCGGCAGCAGGGACGCGTGGTCCTCGCTGATCACCGCCGGGTGCAGGGGGATCCGTCCGTCCGGCGCGTACAGCGTCTGCCCGCGACGGCGGGTCTCGGCATCCAGCGCGCCGTCGGGTGCCACGAATGCCGGAACGTCCGCGATCGCGTAGTGCAGGACGGCGCCCGTCGAGGTGCGCTCCAGGTGCAGCGCCTGGTCGAGGTCGGTCGATCCGGCCGGGTCGACCGTGAGGAAGGCGACATCGCGGAGATCGGCGAGGCCGGTCGCGGTCGGATCCGTCGAGACGCGTGCCGCGGCGGCCATCGCCTCGGCAAGTGCGTCACGGGGGTATCCGTCCGGCAGAGCGAGCTGATGTCGCAGCGCAGACAGCGACGCGGCCAGTTCACCGCGCAGAGATCGAGCGACGAAGCGGGAGCGGCGGTGCGGCACCCGGCCAGTGTAGGGCGGTCGGGTGAGGTGGCTGCGGACTAGGCTTGACGCTCGTGGTCACCCGTCTGTCGAACTTCTTCCTCCGCACGCTTCGCGAAGACCCTTCGGATGCCGAGGTCACGAGCCATCGCCTGCTCGTGCGCGCCGGCTACATCCGCCGCCAGGCACCGGGAATCTTCGCGTGGCTGCCGCTGGGGCTGCGGGTCAAGTCGCGGATCGAGAACATCATCCGCGAGGAGATGGCGGCCGCCGGCGCACAGGAAGTGCACTTCCCGGCACTGATGCCGCGCGACCCCTATGAGGCGACCGGACGCTGGGAGGAGTACGGCGACGGCATCTTCCGTCTGAAGGACCGCAAGGGCGCCGATTACCTGCTCGCCCCGACGCACGAAGAGGCGTTCACGCTGCTGGTCAAGGACCTGTACGGCTCGTACAAGGATCTGCCCCTAACGATCTACCAGATTCAGGACAAGTACCGCGACGAGGCACGTCCGCGCGCGGGACTCCTGCGCGGCCGCGAGTTCACGATGAAGGACGCGTACTCCTTCGACTACACCGACGCCGGGCTCGACACCAGCTACATGGCGCAGCGCGACGCCTACGAGCGCATCTTCCAGCGGCTGGGGCTGGAGTACGTCATCGTCCAGGCGGATGCCGGGGCGATGGGCGGCTCGCGCAGCGAGGAGTTCCTGCACCCGACGGCGATCGGCGAGGACACGTTCGTGCGTTCGGCCGGCGGCTACGCGGCCAACGTGGAGGCGTTCGAGACCCTGGCGCCCGAGCCCATCGCGTTCGACGGGTTCGGCGAGCCGGTGATCTTCGACTCCCCGAACACGCCCACGATCGAGACGCTCGTGGCGCACACCAACGCCGTGCTCGACGGCGAGTACACCGCCGCCGACACCCTCAAGAACGTCGTCCTCGCGCTCACACACCTCGACGGCAGCCGCGAGCTCGTCGTCGTCGGTCTCCCCGGCGATCGCGACGTCGACGAGAAGCGCGTCGAGGTGGCGTTCGCGCCCGCCGAGGTCGAGCCCGCCACGCCCGAGGACTTCGAGAAGCACCCGCTGCTGGTCAAGGGGTACATCGGGCCGTGGTCTCCCCAGGGCGCGATCCTGGGCGAGGAGTCAGCCACCGGCATCCGCTACGTCCTCGACCCCCGCGTCGTGGACGGCACGCGCTGGATCACCGGTGCGAACATCGATCAGAAGCACGTGCACTCGCTCGTCGCCGGACGCGACTTCGCCGCCGACGGCTACGTCGAGGTCGCAACGGTGCGGCCGGGCGATCCGGCGCCCGATGGTTCGGGACCTGTCGAGCTTGCGCGCGGCATGGAGATCGGTCACGTCTTCCAGCTGGGGCGCAAGTACGCCGAGGCGCTGGGGCTGAAGGTGCTCGACGAGAACGGCAAGCTCGTCACCGTCACGATGGGCTCCTACGGCATCGGCGTCACGCGGATCCTCGCGATCATCGCCGAGCTGAACAACGACGACAAGGGCCTCATCTGGCCCGCAGCCGTCGCGCCGTTCGACGTGCAGGTCGTGGCGACGGGGCGGGATGCCGCGGCCTTCGAACTCGCCGAGAAGCTGTCGGCGGATCTCGATGCGGTCGGTCTCGACGTGCTCTACGACGATCGACCGAAGGTCTCGCCCGGCGTCAAGTTCGGCGACGCCGAGCTCGTGGGAGTGCCGCAGATCGTGATCGCCGGCCGGGGCGCCGCCGAGGGTGAGGTGGAGCTCTGGGATCGTCGCTCCGGCGAACGCACGCTCGTCTCGGCCGCCGAGGCCGTCACCCGCCTCGCCGCGCGCTGACCGTCGCTCGCACCGCTCGCACCGCTCTTCGAGGGGCCCGCGCGAGCCGCCCGCGTGGCGCACGTGCGCACACGTGCGTGTGGCGTGTGCGGGTCAGAACGGTGCCGCGCGGTCGTCCGACGGCGCTGCGCGCTCTGAGGGTTCCGCCGCTCGGAACACCGGCATGCGTCGTTCGGGCTCCACGAGATAGCGCCGGCCGTACGGCGACGTCCACTCCACGACACCGCCGCTGTCGGGGAGCTGCACCACCGTCCAGCCGCCGTGATGCTTCACCGTGTGGTGCCCGGCGCACAGGGGTGCGAGATTGTCGGCGGAGGTGTTCCCGCCGTCGAACCAGGCCACGGTGTGGTCGATGTCGCATCGCGAGGCGGGCATGACGCAGCCCGGAGCCATGCACCGTTCCGCCCGCTACCTGACGAGCCGACGCAACTCAGGCGGCGGGTCGTAGCGGTGGCGCCCGACCGACAGCACCGCGCCCGTCTCGGGGTGGGTCAGAACGCGCAGCCAGCTCGTGGCGCCGCCGCTGAGTCGTCGTGCCTGGTCGATCGGAACGGGACCCACACCTTCGACGGTGGCCGGCTCGGACGCCGCGCGGGAATCGTCGAGCAGCGACAGCACCGGCACTGTCACGACGACTGTCGGACGGATGCCCGCCACAGCCGGAGCGTGGCCGTCGCAGCGACCGTCGATGAGCAGATCGCCCAGAATGTCCGCGCGTACCTGGTCGAGCGTTCGCTCGTCGGGCGGAACCTCGTCTGCGGGCGCGGCGCCGGGGGTCGCCAGCGCGGCATCCGCCCCGCCGCGACCGGTTCGATGGCCCGCGATGGCCTTTCCCATGCGGGTGAGGCGGTCGAAGATGGCGTGGGCCTCGACGCTCGGCAGATACGCGGTCAGGAGGGACATGCCGTCGCCCGCGGGGGCGACGGACACCCGCCGCTCGTCGACGGCGCGCGCATGCTTGTCGGCAAGGGCCTCTGCGGTCGCCGCGGTGGCCAGATCGCGCAGCCGGCGGCGGAAGGTTCCCGCGGGGAGGCGTTCGGCCAGCGACACCGCGTCATCGATCAGCCGCGACCCGATCGCGGGATCGACGCTGTCGAGCACGTCCACGAGGAAACGTGCGTGCTGGTCGGTGATGCGTGCCCCGTGAAGTGCATCCCATGCCGCCGGGTAGCGCTCGACCAACGCCGTCGCGCGGGCCATCAGATCGCCGGCCGCGTACTCGGTGATCCGAAGCGCCGCCGCCAGCTCGAGTCGCAGCGACCGGTCGATCATGTCGTCGGTGCACGCGTGCGGTGCCGCGGCGGCCATCGCATCGCTTCGCGCGGCGGCGACGCAGGCGTACTGCTCCGCCGTGTGGACGGCGACCACCGCGGCGATATCGGTGACCTGCGCGACGGGATCGCGCGGCGGCAGTGACGACTCGATCGCCACGATGTCCGCCCAGAAGCCGGGGTCCGGCTCGAGGTCGGTGTCGATGTTCATGATCCGAGTATAGAACATATGTTCTAATATGGGAAGCGTGTTGGGCCATGGTCGAGCAAGCGTTTGGGGACCAGCGGCGACGCGGCGAGCGCCGGGTCGCTACTCTGGGGGCGGCGAGATCGTCGACGATGCCACCTGTCGCGAGACGCCGACCACCCCCGCAGTTGGCATCGAAAGGAATGCGCATGCGCGATCGTCGTCGTCCCCTCGGCATCCGCCGCCTCATGAGCATCGCGGCGCTCGCCGTCAGCGCGGTGCTGGCCGTCGGCGCCGTGGCCCCGCTGTCGGCGCACGCCGCTGCGGACGGGTGGTGGCACACCTCGGGCTCGCGCATCGTCGCCGCGGACGGAAGCACCGTCACCATCAAAGCGGCGAACTGGTTCGGGCTGGAGACTCCCAACTGCGCGCCGCACGGGCTGTGGTCGATCACCCTCGACGAGGGCCTCGCGCAGATCGCGGCCATGGGGTTCAACACGGTGCGACTGCCGTACTCGAACCAGTGCCTCGCGGCATCCACGACATCGTCCATCGACGCCTCGCGTAATCCCGACCTGGTCGCGCTGACGCCGTTGCAGCTGATGGATGCGGTCATCGCCAAGGCGCGCGCCCACGGGCTGCGCGTCATCCTCGACCGTCACCGCATCGAGTCGTCGGGCCAGTCCGAGCTCTGGTACACCTCGACCTACAGCGAGAAGCGCTGGATCGACGACTGGGTCATGCTCGCGAACCGCTACCGCGATGACCCGACGGTGGTCGGCGCCGACCTCCACAACGAGCCGCACGGTTCCGCCTGCTGGGGGTGCGGCGATACCTCCCGCGACTGGTGGGCGGCGGCGACGCGCGCCGGCAATGCCGTGCTCGCCGCCAACCCCCGACTGCTGATCATCGTCGAAGGCGTGGAGCGCCAGAACGATGCCAGCACGACCTGGTGGGGAGGCGGCCTGAAGGATGCCGGCGCCAAGCCCGTGGTGTTCGCGACATCGAACCGGGTCGTCTATTCGCCGCACGAGTATCCCGCCTCGGTGTACGGGCAGTCGTGGTTCTCGGCGCCGAACTACCCCGCCAACCTGCCGTCGGTCTGGGACGCGAACTGGGGATATCTGGCCCGCACCGGCTCCGCGCCGATCTTCGTCGGGGAGTTCGGCACGAAGCTCGAGACGACGAGTGACGCCCAATGGTTGAGGGCTCTGGTGTCCTACCTGGGGACGAACGGCCTGAGCTTCGGCTACTGGTCGTTCAACCCGAACAGCGGCGATACCGGCGGGCTCGTCGCGGACGACTGGAAGACGCCGCAGACAGCAAAGCTCGCCGCGCTCGCGCCGGTGCTCGCCGGCGGGTCCGCCACCCCGATGCCATCGCCGACCGCGTCCGCCACCCGGACACCGTCGCCCACGCCTACGCCGTCGCCCACGCCCAGGACGTCGCCCACGCCTACGTCGTCGCCCACGCCTACGCCGTCGCCCACGCCCAGGACGTCGCCCACGCCCACGCCTACGCCGTCGCCCACGCCCACGTCGTCGCCCACGCCCACGTCCCTCCCGTCCCCGGGCTCCGCACCGGTTTCCGCCACCTGGATGCTGCAGAGCGCGTGGCAGGACGGCTATGTGGCGGAGTTCTCCGTCAGCGCTTCTCGCGCGGTCGCCGGCTGGACGATCTCCTGGTCCAGCCCGGGAGCGACGCAGGTGGTCAACGCCTGGGGCATGTCGTGTACGGTCGCCTCCGGCTCCATCGCCTGTACCGGAAAGGACTGGGCCGGCGCGCTCGCCGCCGGTCAGAGCGTGCGCGTCGGCCTGCAGGTCGCCGCGGCTTCCGCGCCGGTGAGTCCGCGCCTGACGGTGGCGGGGAAAGAGACCCGCGTTCGGTGATCGTTCACCCGATGACCGTCGAGGATGCGAGGGTGGGGACATGGCAGAACGCTCCACGCTCCCTCCCGCGGTGACCGACGGCATCCGACGCCTGCTGGACGAGGCCGGCGTCGTCGAGGATGCAGATCTCATCGCACGCATCCTCGCGACGGGCGTCGGCATGGGTCTCGACCGCGCCGATCGCCTCGACCTCAAGATCACATCGGCTGCTCTCACAGAGATGCGCGCCGCGTTTCAACTGTTCGCGCCGTTTCGAGGTGTCCCGAAGGTGACGGTGTTCGGCTCGGCGCGCACGGCCCCGGACTCGCCGTTGTACCGGCTCACGGTGGAACTGACTGCAGCCCTCGCCGCTCGCGGCTGGATGACCGTGACCGGAGCAGGCCCGGGAATCATGCAAGCCGCCGCCGAGGGCGCCGGGCCCACACACTCTCTCGGCGTCTCGATCCGCCTGCCGTTCGAGGAGAAACCGAACGCGATCATCGCCGCGCACGAGCGCAACGTCGCGATGAAGTACTTCTTCACCCGCAAGCTCATGCTCGTGAAGGAATCCAGTGGCTTCGTCTGCTTGCCGGGAGGCTTCGGCACGCTCGACGAGATGTTCGAGCTGCTGACGCTGCAGCAGACGGGAAAAGCCGTTCCCACGCCGATCGTGCTGCTCGATCGCCCGGGAGGCGCCTTCTGGGCGGGGCTGCGCCGCTTCGCCGATGAACAGCTCATTCCCGACGGCGTGATCTCCGCCGACGATCTCGATCGCGTCGTGATGACGGACTCGGTCGATGCCGCCGTCGAGGAGATCACGGGCTTCTATCGCAATTACGTCTCGTTGCGATGGGTCGGGCGACGCCTCGTGCTGCGGCTGCGCTCCGAACCGACGGATGCCGAGGTGTCGGCACTCAACGACAGGTTCGCGGATCTGCTCGCCGACGGTGCGATCGAGCGCCGCGGCCCGCTGAAAGCAGAGCGCGAGGACGAGGACGACCTCGCGGCACCGCGCCTCGTCATGACGTTCGCACAGCGCCGCGTCGGTGATCTGCATCACCTGATCCGCGCCGTCAACGCCCTGCCGAGCGCGCCTGCCGAAGCGCGTCCCGCCTGATCAGGCCGACGGGAGCCGGCCCGATGCGGTCCTCAGCACATCAGCTTGCCGTGGTTCATCGTGTCGTCGGGGGCGTCGCGAGTGACCAGAGCCTTGAGCATGCCGGCCGCCATGACGAGCCTGCCGTGGGCGGGTTCCCAGAACTCCGTCTCGACCGGTGTGACTTTCAGCAGTGCGATGTCGGGCGTGTCGAGTCGCGTGCTCATCGGCCGGCTGGCGAGGCGTCCCGCGGCATCCACGGTGGTGAGCATGGTGATGTCGATGTCCTCGACGAGTGCCTTCACGCGGTCGCGGGCCTCGGTTCCAGTGATTTCGCTCATGCCCCGAGCCTGCCCGCCCGCCCACGGCCGCCCCAGGGCCTTGACAGCCGGTCCCGCAGGCCTCAGAGCCGCGCGTAGCGCGCCCGAAAGCCGCAGAAGACGCCGTAGGCCACCAGCCCGATCCCGAGGGTCACGGCGATGGCGCGCCCGGCCGGCAGTGTGAGCAGTCCGTCGACGGCGCTGTCCAGGCCGCCCGCACGTGCGGCATCCGCATGGGCGGCGGCCACGAGCAGCAGGACGCCGAGGATGCCGAGCGCGGCCCCCTTGGCGATGAAGCCCGCGACCCCCAGCGAGCGGACCAGCGTGCCGAGCGCGGATCGCGGGATGGACATGCGCTTTTCGAACGAGCGACGCACGCCCATCACGACGAAGACCACACCGGCCACCGCGATGCCCACTCCGACGGCGGCCAGGACGAATGGCCCACCCGTCATCGCGAGGATGCCGCGACTGGCCGCCCGCGCGCTCCCATCGGCATCGAGCGCCGCGCCCAGGGCGATCGAGGCGGCGAGCGTGCCGACGGCGGCGAAGACGATGCCCTGGCTCCACTCCGAGGCCCGCCGCCCCCAGCGCCCGTCGCCGCGAGCCGTGATGCCCGCGGCCAGATGCCACAGCGCCAGGCCCCAGAGGCCGATCGCGATCGCCCACACCAGAACGGCGCCCCACGGTACCGCGGCGACCGTCCGGAGCGCGCCGACCTGATCGGCCTCGCCCCGACCGCCGGCCGCGATGGCGACGACCAGGGTGCCGATCAACGCATGGACGAGGCCGTTGGCGGCGAAGCCGGCCCGCGCGAGTGCCTGCACCAGCGGGTGGCGCCGCGTCGCGGCGGCCGCGGGGTGAGCCTCTGTCACGGGCGTCCGGCGGGCGCGTCGCCGCGGCGGATCCACGGGGGCCCGAGGGGCACCACGTGGCGACCCGTCGTGCGCCACGCGAACTTGTCCACGAGCATGTAGAACGCCAGCGCCGACGCGCCGATCAGCAGCCATGCGCCGACGGTACCCAGCGTCGCCGCACCGGCGAAGGCGGCGACGGCTTCGAGGGCCAGCCCCGCCGCCACGAGCAGCAGGGTCAGCGGTAGCGCCGAGTTGTGGGTGGCGCCGGCGAACATGAATCCGAGCGCGAGCACCGCGAACATCATCGAGAACAACGGGCGCGCCGGGCCCGACACCTCGAAGAAGCCGAGCTCTCCGCCGAGGAGGAATCCGGGCATGCAGATCCAGTACCACCCGAAGGCGTTGTAGACGACGAAGTGGAAGTCGTCGCCGACGAAGTAGGAGAGCATCCCCGCGATCACCTGGACGAGGCCCCCGAACACCGCGCCCACCCAGAACACCGCGCTCTCGTTCTGCACACCCAGATGCGCCAGCTGAGCGGTGAGGGTCGCGATCACGAACCCGAGCAGGCCGATCAAACCGGGATCCGCGCGCCGCGGCTCTGCAATCACGTGTGCGGGTGGGGGGACTGCGGCATCCATTCCGTCAGTATGCACGGCCGCGGAGTCCGCCAGCGGAGGCCATCGGGTAAAATCGGCCGGGTGACCGAGGGTGACCTCGCGTCGAGAGCTGAATAGGGAGGCACCTGTGGACATCGATCTGGGACTGCTACGGACGGTCGAGCGCGAGAAGGAGATCCCGTTCGACGAACTGGTCGGGATCATCGAGCAGGCGATTCTCACCGCCTACGCCAAGCACACCTCTCCCGACGGGGAGCTTCCCGAGGGCGCACGTGCGCTCCTGGACCGCAAGACCGGTCACGTCGCCGTCTACATTCCCCTGCGCGACGAGGACGGCGCGATCATCGGCGAGGAGGAGTCGACGCCCGAGGACTTCGGCCGCATCGCCGCCTACGCCGCCAAGCAGGTGATCGGCCAGCGTCTGCGTGACATCGCCGATGACGCCATCCTGGGCGAGTTCCGGGGCAAGGAGGGCGACATCGTCGCCGGTGTGATCCAGCAGGGGCCCAACCCCCGCATGGTCCACGTCGACCTCGGCACCGTCGAGGCCATCCTTCCGCCCGAGGAGCAGGTCGCCGGTGAGCAGTACGCCCATGGCTCACGTCTGCGCGTCTACGTGACGTCGGTGTCGAAGGGCACCAAGGGTCCGCAGATCACCGTCTCGCGCACCCACCCCGGCCTTGTCCGCAAGCTCTTCGCCCTCGAGGTGCCGGAGATCGCGTCGGGGCTCGTGGAGATCACCTCTCTCGCACGTGAGGCCGGCCATCGCACCAAGATCGCGGTCACGGCCAAGGATCCGGCGATCAACGCCAAGGGCGCCTGCATCGGCGAGCTCGGACGACGCGTGCGCGCCGTCACCGAAGAGCTGGGCGGCGAGAAGATCGACATCGTCGACTACGACCCGGAGCTCGCGAAGTTCGTCGCCAACGCCCTGTCGCCCGCCAAGGTCACGTCCAGCTTCGTGCTGGACGCCGGCACCAAGGCGGTGCGCGCGCTCGTTCCCGATTATCAGCTGTCGCTCGCCATCGGCAAGGAGGGTCAGAACGCCCGCCTGGCCGCGAAGCTCACCGGCGCCAAGATCGACATCCAGCCCGACTCGATCCTCGAGTCGTGACCGAGAGATCCGGCCCGGCTGCTCGCTCTCGCCCCGCATCGCAATCTCCGCGTGGCGAGTGGGGGTAAGATGGATCCTGTTCGAACGTGCGTGGGATGCCGCGCGCGCGTCTCCCGGTCCAGCCTCCTGAGGGTGGTGGACAGGGGCGGTGTCCTCGTCGCCGACGAGAAAGCCGTCCTCCCCGGGCGAGGTGCGTGGGTGCATGACACGGATGCGTGTGTGGATGCCGCGATCCGGCGCCGCGCCTTCGGACGAGCACTGCGTGTGTCGGGACCACTCGACACGCAGACCTTTCAACACACCCACCAGCGAAACGGCTGAACGGCTATGGACACAAAGTGAACGGCTCGAAATGAGACCCGTCCGCAAGTAACGGTCTGCCCTGTCCGGGGGAGACCTCAGACAGGAGAATTGTGGCAAACCCACGCGTGCACGAGATCGCTTCGGAGATCGGCGTCGACAGTAAAGTCGCCCTCGCGAAGCTGAAGGAGCTCGGCGAATACGTCAAGAGCCCCTCATCGACCATTGCGCCCCCGGTGGCGCGCAAGCTCCGCGCGGCCCTCGAGGCCGAGGGTGCAGCGAAGAAGCCGGCGGACTCCGCTGCCGCCCCGGCGGCGGGCGCGGCTCCCAAGGCCCCCACGCCGGGCGCTCGCCCGGCGGCGCGTCCCGGACCGGCGAAGCCCGCCGCACCGGCCACGCCCGCCGCGGCCGCCACGCCGGCTCCCGCGACGCCGGCGGCTCCCGCCGCTCCGGCTGCTCCCGCCGCCGCTGAGGCGGCACCCGCCGCACCGGCGACCCCTGGTGCCAGCACCCCGCAGGCACCGCGTCCGGGCGGTGCACCGCGACCGGGCAACAACCCCTTCTCGTCCGCGCAGGGCATGGGGCAGCGCCCCGCCGGCCCGCGTCCCGGCAACAACCCCTTCGCGTCCGCGCAGGGCATGGGCCAGCGCCCGACGCCGGGCAACATCCCGCGTCCTCAGGCCCCTCGCCCCGGCGCGCCGCGTCCGGGTGCCCCGCGTCCCGGTGGCGCCGGTCGGCCCGGCGGCGGTGGCCGTCCGGGTGCACCGTTCCAGCAGCGTCCCGGTGGTCCGGGTCGTCCCGGTGGTGCCGGTGGATTCCAGCGCCCCGGCGGCACGGGCGGACCGGGAGCTCCCGGCGGTTTCGCGGGTCGTCCGGCCGGTGGCGGCGGTCGTGGCCGTGGTCCCGGCGGCGGCACCGCTGGTGCCTTCGGTAAGGGTGGCGGCAAGAGCAAGCAGCGTAAGTCGCGTCGTGCGAAGCGGCAGGAATTCGAGATGCGGTCGGCGCCCGTCGTCGGCGGCGTCAACGTCCAGAAGGGCAACGGCGAGATCATTCGCCTGCGCCGCGGTGCATCCATCGCCGACTTCGCGGACAAGCTCGAGGCCCTGCGCGGTTACACCGTGCAGCCCGGCACGCTCGTGACGATCCTCTTCAACCTGGGCGAGATGGCCACGGCGACGGAGTCGCTCGATGAGGCCACCTTCGAGGTGCTCGGTGCCGAGCTCGGTTACAAGATCCAGATGGTCTCGCCCGAGGACGAGGACAAGGAGCTCCTGGAGGGCTTCGGTCTCGACCTGGAGGCCGAACTGGCGGCGGAGAGCGAGGACGACCTCGAGATCCGTCCTCCGGTGGTGACCGTCATGGGCCACGTCGACCACGGTAAGACGCGACTGCTCGACGCGATCCGCCAGACCAACGTGGTCGCGGGCGAAGCCGGTGGCATCACCCAGCACATCGGTGCCTACCAGGTGTGGACCGAGCACGAAGGCATCGAGCGCGCCATCACCTTCATCGACACCCCCGGACACGAGGCGTTCACCGCCATGCGTGCCCGTGGTGCGCAGGTCACCGACATCGCGATCCTCGTGGTCGCCGCCGACGACGGCATCATGCCGCAGACGGTGGAAGCCCTCAACCACGCGCAGGCCGCAGGCGTGCCGATCGTGGTCGCGGTGAACAAGGTCGACAAGCCCGACGCGAACCCCGCGAAGGTGCGCCAGCAGCTCACCGAGTACGGGCTGGTCGCCGAGGAGTACGGCGGGGACGTCATGTTCGTCGACGTGTCGGCGCGTCAGGGCACGAACATCCAGGCGCTTCTGGATGCCGTCCTGCTGACGGCCGACGCCGGGCTCGACCTCACGGCGAACCCGAACAAGGCCGCCCGCGGTGTCGCGATCGAAGCGAAGCTCGACAAGGGCCGCGGTTCGGTGGCGACGGTGCTCATCCAGTCCGGAACGCTCCGCGTCGGCGATGCGATCGTGGCGGGAACGGCCTACGGCCGCGTCCGCGCCATGATCGACGAGAACGGCGACGCGGTCGACGAGGCCTACCCCTCGCGTCCCGTCCAGGTGCAGGGTCTGAACTCGGTGCCCCGCGCCGGCGACGTCTTCATCGTCACCGAGGAAGACCGCCTGGCTCGCCAGATCGCCGAGAAGCGCGAGGCCGCCGAGCGCAACGCCCAGCTGGCCAAGGCCCGCAAGCGCATCTCGCTCGAGGACTTCACCCGTGCTCTCGAAGAGGGCAAGGTCGAGTCGCTCAACCTCATCATCAAGGGCGACGTCTCCGGTGCCGTCGAGGCGCTGGAAGAGTCGCTGCTGAAGATCGAGGTCGACGACAGCGTCCAGCTGCGCATCATCCACCGCGGCGTCGGCGCGATCACCGAGTCGGACATCAACCTCGCCACGATCGACAACGCGATCGTGATCGGCTTCAACGTCCGTCCCGACACCAAGGCCCGCGAGCGTGCCGCCCGCGAGGGCGTGGACGTGCGCTTCTACTCGGTCATCTACAACGCGATCGACGACGTCGAGCAGTCGCTCAAGGGCCTGCTCAAGCCGGAGTTCGAAGAGGTGCAGTCGGGTGTCGCCGAGATCCGCGAGGTGTTCCGCTCCTCGAAGTTCGGCAACATCGCCGGTGTCATCGTGCGCTCGGGAACGATCACGCGCAATGCCAAGGCTCGCGTCATCCGCGACGGCGTCGTGCTGGCCGACGGCCTGGCCATCGAGTCGCTGCGCCGCTTCAAGGACGACGTCACCGAGGTCCGCACCGACTTCGAGGCCGGTATCGGACTGGGCAAGTACAACGACATCCAGGTCGGCGACGAGATCGAGACGACCGAGATGGTGGAGAAGCCGCGAGGCTGATCCTCCCTCCTTGGCTGCGGCTGCGCCGGTCGCGCCGCGGAGGCAAGAGCGGGGCCCCTACCCCGATTGCCTCCGCGGCGCGACCGGCTCCGCCCTTGCCGTGACTGCGGTGCAGCCGCATTGCTGTGATGTGAAGGGAAGAGAAGATGTCGAACGAACGGCAGGCGAGACTCGCCGACCGCATCCGCGTGCTCATCGCCGAGCGGCTCGAGAAGGGGCTGCGCGACCCGCGCCTCGGCTTCGTGACGATCACCGACGTGCGCGTCACGGGCGACCTGCAGCACGCTTCGGTGTTCTACACGGTGTACGGCGACGACCAGGCGCGCGAGGACTCCGCCGCTGCGCTCAAGGCCGCGACCGGCATGCTGCGCAGCGAGGTGGGCAAGCGTCTCGGCATCCGTCTCACCCCGTCGCTGGAGTTCATCCCCGACGCGCTTCCCGAGAACGCGGGACACATCGCGCAGCTGCTGCGCGAAGCGCAGGAGCGCGATGCGGCCGTGGCAGGGCTTGCGGCCGGGGCCGCGTACGCGGGCGACGCCGACCCGTACGTCAAGCCGCGTGAGGACGACGACGAGGACTGAGCCTCATCGCTCACTGCGGCAGGCGCAGGTTGCCGTCGACGACCTCGACGAGTCCGTCGACGATGAGCGAGTCGATCGCACGATCACGCTGCGCGGGAGTCGGCCAGTCGGCGGCGACGTCGTCGGCGGGCAGCGCATGTGACGGCGCCGCCCGCAGGGCGTGCAGCACCGCTCCGCGCGCCTGACGGTCGCTGCCCTCGTAGGCAGCCTGCTTGCGGCGCAGATCGCCGGTGTCGGGGTAGCCCGCGGCGCGCCAGGCGCAGAGCGCGGAGATCGGACACACGTCGCATCGCGCTGCACGCGCGGTGCACACGAGCGCGCCGAGCTCCATCATGGCGGCGTTCACGATCGCGGCATCCTGATCGTCGCGCGGAAGCAGCGCCGTCATCGCCGCCAGATCACCGCGAGCCGGCGGTCCCGGCTGAGAGCGTCCGTCGACGGCCCGCGCGATGACGCGCCGGGTGTTCGTGTCGACCACCGGGTGACGCTCGCCGTAGGCGAACACGGCCACGGCACGCGCCGTGTAGTCGCCGATGCCCGTCAGGGCGAGAAGGGCCTCGACCTCACGCGGCACGACCCCGTCGTGACGGTCGCGGATCTCCACCGCGGCGCGGTGCAGCCACAGCGCCCGCCGCGGGTAGCCGAGGTTCGCCCACTGTGCGACGGCCGCGGCGGGCGGATCGGCGGCCAGAGCCGTGGGTGTCGGCCAGCGCGTCAGCCAGGCTTCCAGCAGCGGGATGACGCGTGCCACCGGCGTCTGCTGCAACATGAACTCGCTCACCAGCACACCCCAGGCCCCGAACCCCTCCGCGCGCCAGGGCAGATCGCGGGCGTTGTCGCGGTACCAGGCGATGAGCGGCGTCGCGAGGTCGGGCATCGCACCAGCCTACGGTCGCCGACGCGTTGCGTATTCAGTCTCCGCACGATCGCGGCATCCGCGCTCCCGCGACTTCTCGACGATCCGCACTCTGCCGCGGCAGCGCGGACTGAACACGGAACAGGCCGGACGGCAGGGGAGAAGAGGCGAGGCAGACGGGGCCACAGCGTGACGCGGGGCCACCCTGTGATGTGGGCCGTTGCGGTGCGCGCAGACACGGCGAGATGTGGCGCCGCGCCTAGGCTGGAGCAATGCCCGCTTCTCTGCTTGCTGCCCCCAACGGCGTCCTCCTCGTGGACAAGCCGCAGGCGATCACGAGCCACGACGTGGTCGCACGGGCGCGCCGCGCCCTGAACACCCGCAAGATCGGACACGCCGGCACGCTCGACCCGATGGCCACCGGGCTGCTCATCCTGGGGGTCGGACCGGCGACCCGGCTGCTCACCTTCATCGTCGGGCTCGGCAAGACGTACGAGGCCACCGTGCTGCTGGGCGTTGCGACCGACTCCGACGACGCGGACGGCATCGAGACCGCGTGGGCGGATGCCGAGGTCCTCGCGGCCGTGACCGACGAGCGCATCGCCGCCGGCATCGCGGCGCTCACGGGCGAGATCGATCAGGTTCCGAGCACCGTGTCGGCGATCAAGGTCGCCGGCAGACGCGCCTACGACCTCGCCCGAGCGGGAGAGAGCGTCGAGCTGGCAGCCCGCCGGGTGACGGTCGATCGTTTCGACATCGTCCGCCGCCGCGACACCGCCGAGGGGCGCATCGAACTCGACGTCGTCGTCGATTGTTCCAGCGGCACGTACATCCGCGCCCTGGCGCGCGATCTCGGCGCCGCTCTGGGAGTCGGCGGCCACCTGACGGCGCTGCGGCGCACGCGCATCGGCGCGTTCGAGGTGCGCGACGCCGTCTCCGAGATCGCTGCGGACGCGCCGCTGCTGTCGCCGGCGCAGGTCGCGGCATCCGTGCTCGGTGCCCTCCCCGTCACTGCGGACGAAGCGCGCGACCTCCGCCACGGCAAGCGTCTGGTCGGCGCGGCACCGCGGCTGGAGGGGGCGATGTCACCGACGCCGGCGGCGATCGATCCCGACGGCCGGCTCGTCGGGATCGTCGAGCGACGCGGTGCCGACATCAAGAGCACGATGAACATGGCGGAGGACGCATGATCGAGTGGTTCGCCATCGTGCAGGTCGCCGTCGCCGTCGTGGCGGGACTCGTCGCGATCATCCTCGGACTCGCCGGCCGTCGACCGAGCGATCTCACTGTCGGCGCGATGGCGCTGATCCTGCTGCTCCTGCTCGCCCAGGTGGTCATCGTGATCGTCGCCCCCCTCGTCGGCAACCCGCCGGCCGGCAGTGCGCTGGAGTTCTGGGTCTACCTCGTCTCGGCCGTGCTCATCCCCCCGGCATCCGTCATCTGGGCGCTCATCGAACGCAGCCGCTGGAGCACGGTGATCATGGGCATCGCTGCGTTGTCGGTCGCGGTCATGGTGTGGCGCATGCAGGTCATCTGGGCCACCGCGGGCATGTGAGGCCGCCGCTGCGGCGGAGGCGGGCGCCTATCATTGACAGGTCATGACTGCGCCACACACCGACGCCGCCGCCCCGACCCGGATGACGGGAATCGGGCGCGTGCTCGTCGTCGTCTACGCGGTCATGGCGCTGGCGGCGACCGGACGCTCGTTCGTTCAGATCGTGCAGGACTTCGCCGCCGCGCCGCTGGCGTACACCCTGTCGGCGGCGGCGGCCGTCGTCTACGTGCTCGCTACCGTTGCCCTCGTCAAGTCGGACAGCCGCCGGTGGTACCTCGTGGCCTGGGTGGCGATCTGCTTCGAGCTGGCAGGCGTGCTCATCGTCGGAACGCTCAGCCTCACGCATCCCGAGCTCTTCCTCCACGACGCGACCGTCTGGTCCGGCTATGGCTTCGGCTACTTCTGGGTGCCGCTCGTGCTGCCGTTCGTCGGTCTGTGGTGGCTGCGCAGCGGAGGCCGCGAGCGCGCCGAAGAGGTGGATGCCGCGGCAGCCGCGTCCGACGAGGCGGGCCTTGGCGCCGCGCGCACCGAGGGGAGCTCCAGCTGGTGATCGTCTTTCACGACCCCGCGGAGGTGCCGGCCGGGTTCGGCCCCAGCGTCGTCGCGATCGGCAAGTTCGACGGCGTGCACTCCGGACATCGTGCGGTGATCGACCGTGCGCGTGTCGCCGCGGAGGATGCCGGGGCGCGGGTGGTGGCCGTCACATTCGATCGCAACCCCTTGAGCCTGCTGCGCCCCGAACGGTGCCCGCAGCCCGTGTGCAGCCTCCCGCAGAAGCTCGACCTGCTCGCCGCCGCCGGGGTCGACGCCACCCTCGTGCTCCGCTTCGACGAGGCGCTGGCCTCTCTCGATCCCCGTGCCTTCGTCGAGCATGTGCTCGTCGGCCTGGGAGTGGTCAACGTGATGGTCGGCGACGACTTCCGCTTCGGCAACGGGGGAGCGGGCGATCCCGACACCCTGGTGCGCCTGGGGGCGGAGTACGGCTTCCACGTCGATGTCGTCGGGGACGTGCAGGGCGGAGGCCGCCGTGTGTCGTCCACGTGGGTGCGGGATCTGCTCGCAGCGGGCGACGTCGAGGGCGCCGCGCGCCTGCTGGGACGTCCCCACGCGGTGCAGGGCGAGGTCGTGCACGGCCTCAAGCGCGGCCGCGAGCTCGGCTACCCGACCGCGAACCTGTCACCCGATGCACAGGGTTTCATCCCGGCCGATGGCGTGTATGCCGGGTGGCTCGTCGACCTCGGCACCGACGGTGCGACGGTGACGACCCGCTACCCGGCGGCGATCTCGGTGGGGACCAACCCGACGTTCGATGATGTTCCGACGCGCCAGGTCGAGGCGTACGTGCTGGATGAGACGGGGCTCGACCTCTACGGGCATCGCGTGCAGATCCGGTTCACGAACCGCATCCGCGGCATGGTCGCCTTCGAGGGGATCGAGGCGCTCATCGCCCAGATGGACGACGACGTCACCCGGGTGCGTGCCGCGCTCGGCTGAGCCGCGCGCACCCGGGCGGGGTCAGTACGACGAGGTGTCGACGGTGCCCGACGCCTGCTCGCCGGCATCCACACGGCGCGCCTCGCCGAGGATGACGGCGCTGCCGCTGGTGCCGAGCCGGGTCGCCCCGGCGGCGAGCATCGCGAGGGCGTCGGCGTAGCTGCGCACCCCGCCGGAGGCCTTCACCTGCACGTCCGGGCCGACGCTGGAGCGCATGAGCTCGACATGGGGGACGGTCGCCCCGCCGCCGGCGAAGCCCGTGGAGGTCTTGACGAAGTCGGCGCCACCGGCTTCGGTCAGTCGGCTGCCGCGGGCGATCTGCTCGTCGTCCAGGAGTGAGGTCTCGAGGATGACCTTCGTCACCTTGCCGGCCGCGGCCGCGACCACCGCCTGGATGTCGGCGACGACGGCGTCGTCGAAGCCCGAGCGCAGGGCGCCGATGTTGATCACCATGTCGAACTCGACCGCACCGTCGGCGAGGGCCTGGCGGACCTCGGCGACCTTCGCGGCGCTGGAGGTGGTGCCGTGCGGAAAGCCGATGACGGTGCCGACGGTGACGCCGGTGCCCGCCAGACGCTCGACGGCGTGCGCGATGTCGCTCGGGCGGACGCACACGCTGAACACGCGCCATTCGGCGGCGATGTCGAGTTCGGCGTCGACATCGGCGCGCGTCATTTCGGGCTTCAGGATGGCGTGATCGATCGTCGCGGCAAGGTCGCGTTCGGTGATGCTGAACATGTTCCCAGCCTACGCCAGCGCTGTGCGGGAATACCCCAGGGGGGTATCATGGTTGTCATCGACAGCCGACGCCGATCCGCGCCGTCGGCGAAAGGAGTTCCCATGTCCACGCACACGTACGCCGTCGAGGGGATGACCTGCGCCCACTGCGCCGGGGCGGTCACCCGTGAGGTCCGGAAGGTCGACGGCGTGACCGATGTCGCCGTCGACGTCACCGAGGGCACGCTCACCGTCACCGTCGAGGGCGCCGCGCCCGATGACGAGATCGCCGCCGCCGTCGACGAGGCCGGTTACGCCGTCGTCGCACGCTGACGCGAGGGGACGATCATGGAGGCGATCACGTCGCACGCCGAGCCGCGGGCAGAGGCGGTGCTGGAGATCGAGGGCATGACCTGCGCGAGCTGTGTCGCGCGCCGAGAAACGGCTGGAGCGGATCGACGGCGTCTCGGCATCCGTGAATCTCGCGACCGAGTCCGCGCGGGTGGATTACCCGAGCGGTGTCGATGTCGCGGCTCTCATCGCCGCGGTGCGCGAGGCGGGGTATGACGCCCGCGTGCGCCAGCGCGGCGGGCACGCACACGAGGCGGTGCACGCCTCCGCGACGGGAGCGCACGACGAGCACGGCTCGCAGGGGGGCCATGTCCATGATGTGGAGGACCGGCCGGGCGCGACACCGCTGATGACCCGACTGTGGGTGAGCGCCGCGCTGGCCGTTCCGGTCGTCGTGCTGGGCATGATCCCGGCGTGGCAGTTCCCGGGCTGGCAGTGGGTTTCATTCGTCCTGGCGGTGCCGGTCGTGGTGTGGGGCGGGTGGCCTTTCCACCGCGCGACGATCGCGAACGCGCGTCACGGCGCGATGACGATGGACACGCTCATCACACTCGGCACGGGAGCGGCGACACTGTGGAGCATCTGGGCGCTGTTGTTCGGAACCGCCGGACGGCTCGACATGCGCCACGAGGGAGGCACGTTCGCTCCTGTCCACGACCCCTCCTCGTTGGTGTACTTCGAGGTCGCCGCGGTGGTGACGGTGTTCCTCCTGCTCGGACGTGTCATCGAGCAGCGTTCGAAGCGCACCGCCGGCGCAGCCGTGCGCGCGCTCATGGAACTGTCCGCTCGCGACGTCGAGCTCGAGGACGGCCGCCGCGTGCCGATCGAGATGCTCCGTGTCGGCGACGCCTTCGTCGTGCGCCCGGGGGAGAAGGTCGCGACCGATGGCGTCGTCCGCAGCGGACAGGCGTCGATCGACGAGAGCATGATCACGGGGGAGTCCGTTCCCATCGATGTGGAGGCCGGTTCCGCCGTCACCGGCGGCACCATCGCCGCCGACGGCCGCCTCGTCGTGGAGGCGACCTCGATCGGTGACGACACCCGCCTCGCCCGGATGGCTCGGCTCATCGAAGACGCGCAAGCCGGAAAGAGTCGCGTCCAGCGCCTGGCCGATCGCATCTCGGGGATCTTCGTTCCCGTGGTCATCGGCCTCTCCCTCCTCACGCTGCTCGTGTGGCTGCTGGTGGGAGGATTCACCGGCCAAGCGCTCGCCTCGGGCTTCACCGCCGCCGTCGCGGTGCTCATCATCGCCTGCCCCTGCGCGCTCGGGCTGGCGACGCCCATCGCGATCCTCGTCGGCACCGGACGCGGCGCGCAACTGGGCGTCTTGATCACAGGCCCCGAAGCGCTCGAGGCCGCCGACAGGATCGACACGGTGATCCTCGACAAGACCGGTACCGTCACCGAGGGGGCGATGACGGTCGCCGCCGTCACGCCGATCGGCGGAGCCGACATCGCCATGGTGCGACTGCTTGTCGGCTCGCTGGAGAGGGCGTCCGAGCATCCCGTCGCGCGCGCCGTCGCAGCGCTCGCCGAGAACCCTCGGGAGGTCAGCGACTTCGCCGGGCGTGCCGGGCTCGGCGTGACCGGTGTCGTCGACGGTCACCGCGTGTTCGCGGGTCGACCGGCGTTCGCCCTCGATCAGGCCGCCGCGTCCGACCCGGAGCGGGCCGCTGCGGTGGAGGACGCCGTCGATCGCGCGCAGCGAGGCGGTGCGACCGCGATCGTCGCCGGGTGGGACGGCCGTATCAACGCTGTCATCGCCGTCGCCGACACCGTTCGTCACGACAGTGCTCAGACGGTCACGGCGCTGCGGGAGATGGGCCTCGAGGTCGTGCTGTTGACCGGCGACAATGCGGGCGCCGCGCGGGCGGTCGCCGGTGCCGTCGGCATCCGCGAGGTCATCGCCGGCGTGCTCCCGGAGGGCAAGGTCGCCGAGGTCGAGCGGCTGCGTGCCGTCGGACACCGGGTCGCCATGGTGGGCGACGGTGTCAACGACGCGGCCGCGCTGGCGACCGCCGATCTCGGCATCGCGATGGGGTCGGGGACGGATGCCGCGATGCATGCGAGCGACATCGCGGTCACCGGCAGCGGCTTGTCACCGGTGCTCACCGCGATCCGCCTCAGCCGGCGCACCATGCGCATCATCCGCGGCAACCTCTTCTGGGCCTTCGCCTACAACGTCGCCGCCCTGCCGTTGGCAGCGCTCGGCGTGCTCAATCCGATGATCGCCGGAGCGGCCATGGCCTTCTCGAGCGTCTTCGTCGTCCTCAACAGCCTGCGGCTGCGCCGGTGACCCGGCCGCCGCTCGCGGCGATGGGGGAGGGCGCGCTAGACTGAGGGGGAGGTCCGCGCCGTTCGTCGCCGCAGCTCGCAGAAGCGAGTACCCGCAGCCGAAGGATCCGCGCCTCGCCCTACCCCGCGGCGACCGCTGCGGAATGACTGACCGGTCATCCGACCGGACCCACGCCGGTCTTCCGGCGCTTCACGCTCAGGAGGAGCATGCCGACCACGGCATCCACTGCCACCTCGTCACGCCGACGCGGCTCGTCCCATCGCGGCTCGTCCGCCCGTCGCGACGACGACGCCCCGCTGATCCCGATCCTCGCCCGCAAAGTGCGCGAGGTCGAGGCGAAGGCCCAGAAGGGCAAACTCGGTCCGACCAACCGTGTCAAGTTCCAGGTCATCGCCTTCCTCGTCCGCGAGGAGCGCGCGCGCGTCAAGGCCGACGAGACCGTGCCCACCGCAGCGCGTGCCGAGCTGCTCAAGCGCCTCGACGGCGTTGCGACGATCCTCGCCAAGACCGCGGCCCGCGACACCTCGCTGATCCAGCTGCTCGAGGTCGACCAGGCCACCTCGCCGGTCGCCAAGCGCATGCGCCGCGACTGGCTGCTCGAGTCGGGGGCGGAGCTGCCCGATGACGAGCTCATCATCACCGACGCCGCGCCCGCCGCTCAGGGGTGGGGACAGACTCCCGTCGTGCCCGCGGCGCTCGCCGAGCGCCAGGTCGTGCCGCCGCAGATCGAGGCGCGCCGTGAGGCGAACCCGTTCCTGGCTCCCGACGTGGCACTGCGCGCACCGGCATCCACCGCCCGCCGCCGGCTGGACGGCTGGGAGCTGATGGGGCCGCTGTACAAGGCGTTCGAGATCGGGGCCGGCGGCGCGAGCGCCTCCATGGAGCTTCCGCCCGTTCCCGAGTTCGATCGGATCTCGCCCAAGGGGCTCGAGATCATGCCGCACCAGTCGCGCTTCCTGGAGGCCGTGCGCGCCGGTCACCGGTCGTTCCTGCTGGCCGACGAGCCGGGCCTCGGCAAGACCGCACAGTCGGTGCTGGCCGCCTCCGTCGCCGATGCGTATCCGCTGCTGGCGGTCGTGCCCAATGTCGTCAAGATGAACTGGGCGCGTGAGGTCGAGCGGTGGACGCCGCAGCGACGTGCGACCGTCATCCACGGCGACGGCGACACCGTCGACGCGTTCGCCGACGTCTTCATCGTCAATTACGAGGTGCTCGATCGGCACCTGTCTTGGCTCGGCTCGCTCGGCCTGAAGGGCATGGTCGTCGACGAGGCCCACTTCATCAAGAACCTCAGCTCGCAGCGTTCCCAGAACGTGCTCGCCCTGGGCGGGCGCATCCGCGAGCAGGTGCGCAACCCGCTGATGCTCGCCCTCACGGGAACGCCGCTGATCAACGACGTCGAGGACTTCGACGCGATCTGGCGCTTCCTCGGCTGGACCAACGGCGAGAAGCCGGGCCCCGAGCTCATGGAGAAGCTCGACGCGACGGGATTCACGCCGGCGGACAAGGCTTTCTACCCCGAGGCGCGCGACGCCGTGATCTCGATGGGCATCGTCCGTCGCAAGAAGAAGGACGTCGCAGCCGACCTTCCCGACAAGCTCGTCGCCGACCTGCCGGTGGAGCTCGACGACGAGTTCGGACGCTCGATCCGCGAAGCCGAGCGTGAGCTCGGGTCGCGCCTGGCGGCCAAGTACCGCCGCATCATCGAAGCGCGCGGCGACAAGGTGCTCATCGGCGAGGTCGACGAGGACATCGTCCGCCTCGTCGCGCACGGCGAGCTCGAAGAGGCGAAGGCGTCGGCCGCCGGCGCGGACAACGTCTTCACGATGGTCCGCAAGATCGGTCAGGCCAAGGCGCACCTCGCCGCCGACTATGCCGTGCAGCTGCAGCGCTCGGTCGGCAAGGTGGTGTTCTTCGCGAAGCACATCGACGTGATGGATGCCGCAGAGGCGCACTTCGCGGCATCCGGCCTGCGGACGATCTCGATCCGCGGTGATCAGACGACGACCGCCCGCCAGCAGGCCATCGACGCCTTCAACACCGACCCCGGTGTGGCGATCGCCGTCTGTTCGCTGACGGCGGCCGGCGTCGGACTGAACATGCAGGCGGCATCCAACGTCGTTCTCGCCGAGCTCTCGTGGACCGCCGCCGAGCAGACCCAGGCGATCGATCGGGTGCACCGCATCGGTCAGGACGAGCCCGTCACGGCATGGCGGATCATCGCCGCGCACACGATCGACACGAAGATCGCGGAGCTGATCGACTCGAAGCAGGGGCTCGCCCAGCGCGCCCTGGACGGCGCCCAGCTGGACCCCACCTCGAGCGATTCCGTGCAGCTGTCGGCGATCATGCACCTGCTGCGCCAGGCGCTCGGCGCCGCCTGAGGCGGGCCGGGATTATCGACGGCGGATGCGGTGGCATCCGCCGTCGATACGGCGATAGTGTCGAGGAGGCAGCGTCGCCGAATCACATCCCGAATCACCAAAGGATCTCCACATGAAGATCGGTATCCTCACCAGCGGCGGAGACTGCCCCGGACTGAACGCGGTCATCCGCGGTGTGGTCCTCAAGGGCACCACGAACTACAACATCGAGTTCGTCGGCATCCGTGACGGCTGGCGTGGCGTCGTCGACGGCGACTTCTTCCCGCTGACCCGGCACGAGGTCAAGGGCCTCTCGAAGGTCGGCGGCACGATTCTCGGCACGAGCCGCACCAACCCCTACGAGGGTCCCCGCGGCGGCGCGGAGAACATCGCGAAGACGCTCTACGGCCACCACATCGACGGGATCATCGCCATCGGTGGCGAGGGCACGCTCGCCGCGGCCAACCGGCTGTGGAACGACGGCATCAATGTCATGGGCGTGCCCAAGACGATCGACAACGACCTCCGCGCCACCGACTACTCGTTCGGCTTCGACACCGCCGTCAACATCGCCACCGACGCCATGGATCGCCTGCGCACCACCGGAGACTCGCACCAGCGCTGCATGGTCGCCGAGGTCATGGGCCGGCACGTGGGGTGGATCGCCCTGCACTCCGGCATCGCGGCCGGTGCGCACGTGATCTGCATCCCCGAGGTGCCCATGTCGATCACCGAGATCGCCGCGCAGGTGCAGAAGGCGCATGACCGCGGTCGCGCGCCGCTCGTCGTCGTCTCGGAGGGCTTCACGCTCACGGGCATGGACGAAGCCTTCAGCGACAAGGGGCTCGACGCCTTCAACCGCCCTCGCCTGGGCGGCATCAGCGAGGTCCTGGCGCCCGAGATCGAGCGTCTGACCGGCATCGAGACGCGTGCGACCGTGCTCGGTCACATCCAGCGCGGCGGCTCGCCCTCCGGTTTCGACCGGGTGCTGGCGACGCGCCTGGGTCTGCATGCCGCAGACTCCGTCTACGAGCAGGCCTGGGGCCAGATGGTCTCGCTGAAGGGCACCGACATCGTGCGGGTGCCGTTTGCGGAGGCTCTCGGTGAGCTGAACACGGTGCCGATCTACCGCTACGAAGAGGCCGCCGCGCTCTTCGGCTGAGCCCGCCACCGGGACACCGCAGATTCCGTGTCCCACTTTTCGCTGGCGTTGTCCCACTTCCGCCGTGCCGTGTCCCGCTTTCTGCTGTGCAGGAGGCCACCGGACAGCAGGAAGTGGGACACGTCCTGCGAGGGTCACTCTCACTGATCACGCCCTACGCAGGTTCCTCCCCGGCCGCGTTAGGCTCCGAGGTTTCCACCGTTCGGTGCTCAGCCACCAGAGCATCGCTGCGCACGGGTGACGCTTGCGCGATGACGACCTCGAGCGACCTGCCGCTGAGTCTGCCGGACGCGTTCACCGTCGCTCAGGCGCGAGATGCGGGCGTGAGCCCCGGGCGGCTGCGGGGACGCGATCTGTCGCGTCCCTTCCACGGCGTCCGCGCGCGAGCGGAGCCCACTCCTGGCTCGCTCGAGGCATCGTGTCGGGCGCTGCTGCCGAGGCTGCGCATCGGGCAGTTCTTCAGCCACGAGACCGCCCTGTATCTTCTCGGAGTGCCTCAGCCGGAGTGGCCGTATGAGCCGACCATCCACGTGTCCACCCACCGTCCTGCGCGCGAACCCCGTACTCACGCCGTGGTGGGTCATCGGCTGCAGCTGCGAACGCCGGCCCACACGACGGTGGGCGGGATGCCGGTCGAGCACCCGGCGCGTGCCTGGCGTCAAACGGGCACGCTCTGGCGGCTCGATGACCTCGTTGCCGCGGCAGATCACCTGATCTCAGGCCGGAGCCCGCTGGCGAGTGCGGCCGAGCTTCGGGGTGAGATCGAGGTGATGGGCGACGTGCGCGGCGGAATTCTCCGCAGGGCGCTGGCGCTCGCTCGCGGTGGCGTGCGCTCTCCTCGCGAAACGCGCTTGCGGCTGCTGCTGAGTCGCGCGGGCCTGCCGGAGGCCGAGGTGGCCTGGAACCTGTTCGACGATCGGGGGACGTTCGTCGCGGAGCTCGATCTGGCCTTTCCCCGCTACCGTCTCGCGGTCGAGTACGACGGCCGCGTCCACGCTGACGATGCGCGTCAGTTCGCGCGCGACGCCGACCGGTGGGCGGCCATTCGCGGCCTGGGGTGGCAGCACGAGCGCGTGCTGGCTCATCACCTCGTCGGCGATGGCCGGCTCGCGGTCGCGATGGTACGAGACGCCCTGCAGCGTGCGGGGTGGACGCCCGGGCGCTGACGCCGGGGCACAGAGGCGCGGCGCCGGAGCTGTGTGTCCCACATCCCGCTGCCTGGGAGCGCTGTCAAGCACAGATAGTGGGACACGCCTCGGCATAAGTGGGACACGCCTCGGCATAAGTGGCTCTTCGGACATGCGGTGGGGGTGAGGCTCGCCGGGTGATGGTCGGCGGGTAGGGGTCGAGGTCCCCGAGGATCAGTAGCGCCAACTGCTGATCCAT